>DASYKU010000004.1 GCA_035995165.1 Mycobacteriales bacterium | reverse complement strand
CGAGGCCTCGACCAGGATGTGGGAGAAAGCCGGATTGAAGCCGTCGGCGTTGGAATGGCTCTTGAGCAGCCGAACGGACGTCCCGTAGACGGGCAGGTTGAGTGTGTGCGCGAGCATGCGCAGCGTTCGTTGACCGCCGTCCGTCACCGCGGTCTCGCAGCCGAGCAGGCGCACCGCGACGATCTGCTGACGCGGCAGGAGCTGGTCCTCGGCCAGCGCCGAGAAGAAGCGCGCCACCTGCCGGTCGAGCATGTCGATGGGTGTGGCGCCGAGGCGCAGCAGATGGTGGTCGCGGGTCGAGTGGCCGATGAGGTCCAGCGTCGCCGGCGAGGCGGCGACGTCGGCGACGTCGGCGACGTCGGCGACGCGACGGTCGAGGATCTCCCGGAGTTCGGCGAGCGAACCCGCGCGCTGCAGGTTCCTGCAGCGCGCGAGCCGACCGCGGTAGAACGGCTCCGCGCAGTCCGGCGAGGCGACGTTGAGCGACGACATCGTCGTGTCCACCAGCCGTGCGTACCGAAATGGCGGAGCCGTCATCATCTTTAGTCCCCGGCACAATCCGGCCACTTCAGCGAGCCGACCGCTGAGACGGTCACCTCGGCGGCGAGCGTTGCCTGGGGCCTCGCTCCGTGGCAGTCCGCGAACATGCTGGTCTGGGCCGTCAGGTGTGGGCCGCTGTCGAGAGGCCGGGCTGATCCGAGCGCGCCGAATGGTGTTGCGACGGCCGCGCCGACGGTGAAGGCGATCGGGACGGCGGTGAGAAGCGCGGCCGCCCGGAGCCGGCCGAGCCGGTCGGCCGCGGCGGCTCGGCGGGCCGTAGTGCTGTCCATGATGGTCCTTTCCGTGGGCTTGTGCGGGCGGTCAGTCGGCTCTGAACGGCGGGTTCTTCGGGTCGATCGCGACGAGCACCGCGGTGGTGCTGAGTAACGCGGCCGTGTTGAAGGCCGTCCTCAGACGCACCAGAGGCGACGGCCGGATGCTGGTCGGCGCGGGCAGGTCCGACGCCTCGGCGGGGCCGGGATGATCGAGGTCGGCGTCCACGGTGGCTCCTTCGATAGAGCAGATGGGGTACGGCGGACGGTTGGCTACGCCGGTCTGGTCGTCGGCCGACCGCCGCCAGAACGAGCTAGTCGCCCCCGCAGAGGGGCCACTTCAGTGCGCCGACCGTGGAGACGGTCACCTCGGCGGCGAGCCTGGCCTGTGGCCTGGTTCCGTGGCAGTCGTCGAACATGCTGGTCTGGGCCGACAGGCGAGGAGTGCCGTCGAGCCGCCCGGCTGATCCGTGCGCGCCGAACGGTGATGCGACCACCGCGCCGACCGCGAACGCGACCGGGACGGCGGTGAGAAGTGCGGTCGCCCGGGCCCGACTCGGCCGCGGAGGAGTTCTGTCCATCGATGGTCCTTGTCGGTCGGGCTGTGCTGGCGTCAGTCGGCTCTGAACGGCGGGATCTTGGGGTCGATCGCGACGAGCACCGCGGTGGTGCTGAGCAACGCCGACGCGTTGAAGGCCCTCTCGAATCGCCGCCGATGTGACGACCGGGTCTCGGGGGGCGGCGGCGTGTCGGGCGCATCGGCGGAGGCGGGACGATCGAGTTCGGGTTCCATGGTGGCTCCTTCGGTCCGGAGGATCGGGTGCTTGGATGACCGGAGTCGGCAGCGCCACGACCGCTGTTGACGGGGTTGGCCAGCTTCGGGAGGAGCTACTAGTCGCCCGCGCATCCGGGCCACTTCAGTGCGCCGACCGTGGAGACGGTCACCTCGGCGGCGAGCCTGGCCCGTGGCCTGGTTCCGTGGCAGTCCGCGGCTGTACCGGTCTGCGCGGTCAGGTGTGGACTGCTGTCGAGCGGCCGGGCTGATCCGAGGGAGCCGAACGGTGTTGCGACGGCCGCGCCGACGGTGAAGGCGATCGGGACGGCGGTGAGAAGCGCGGCCGCCCGGAGCCGGCCGGGCCGGTCGGCCGCGGCGGCTCGGCGCGCAGGAGTGCTGTCCATGATGGTCCTTATGTCCGTGGGGCTGTGCTGGCGGGCCGGGCCCGTCACAGCTGGCCGCTGATCAAGAAGAGCGCTCCGCGCTTGGGCGCGGCCCCGGTGCCTATCGTGGTGAGACTCTCGACGCCGGCGTCACACTGCTCGGACGATGCGAGGTCGATCCACATCGTCACCGGCCGTACGTCCGGCTGCTCCGACTTGCCGGGTGGGTGGACCGCCACGTGCGCCAGTGAGCCCCGCTCCTCCAGGATCTCCGCGCAGTGACCGGCATAACGCTTGCCGGCGCGGGGATCGTCGATGTCCGGCCAGTAGACGACCGACATGCACTCGTACGGCTGCGCGCTCATCCCGGCCGGGGGGCAGGCGGGGCGCAGCCCGGCAGGCAACGACTCACGGAATCCGGACTCCAGGTACACCGCACCGCCGAGCTGCAACTCCGGCCAGCCCGGCCCGAGGGTGGAACCGCTCACCGCACCATTCGGCCCGGTGAAGCAGTCGTCGACTTGCACGTCGGCCCAGGAGATGTCCTTCGCCGCCGCCGCCGACGGGGTGAGTGCGAAGTCGACCGGGATGAGCAGCAGCGGGTCGAAGTCATGGTCGACCGGCTCCTCAGCCCAGAACGCACAGCGGGTCTCGCCGTCGATCCGGCCCAGGAACGCCGGCGTACCGACAAAGACGCTACGCATGGCGACTCGCCCGACGGATCACGGTTCCCCCTCTGCAGGACGCCTCGCCGACAGGAACGGGCAGGCACTGCAGAACATCGCCCACCGCTGTGGGCAACCGATGGGCAACTGATGGGAGAGGACCTACCGGTGTTCAGCCGGTGCTGCCCACTGGTGCCCACCGGTCCGGGCGCCCGTCACCGGGTGCCCGCCAGGCCGGGAGTGTGTGGTGTCCCATATTCGATCCTGACGCCGTCCGCGCACCATGCCGTAAGCCGAGCGCGCGGGGTGCATGACCCGATATGACCGAGGCGGGGTAGGACTTGGGTACGCAAACGCACTCTCCCACCGCGCAGCGGGCGGGGCCCGGACTGTCATCGGTCTGCTGTGGACGAGCAGTTCTACTCACGCATTCGGACCGCTGACAGGCCCGTCTGGACAAGATCCTCTCGGAGCACGACCCCTTCGCGACGCCATAGGCAACGACGGGCGCGGCCGCTCGTGTGCTGCAGCAGTGGCCCTGAGTCCTCGCCCGACGCGCACCACCAGGGACCCGAGCCATGCGTACACCCTGCCTCGCCCGAACGACCGATCATGCCGCACTGGGCGCGGGCCACGGGGACCCGTCGAGGGAGATCGGTCGACGACAGCTGCGTCGCCTGCGTCCATGGCGTGTCGCTCAGCTTGAGGGGAAGGAAAGACCTGAGCCTTACGTCGGTGAACTGGCGCTCCGGCAGGCCTTCCTCCGTAGGAGGGTGCTCATCGCGGCCGGACTGACGATCGTCGGGATTGGCGTGGTCGGGCTCCGCCGAGGATCCCTTCCGGGCTTTCGGCTTGCCAGCCGCGCGGCGGCCGTCCGCGCAGTCCTGGCCGGATTGGTGACCCCTCGGTGCCGGCAGCGGCCTGGCCGCCTCAGTCCTCGACTCCGACTCCCCTCCCACGAGAACCGACCCGCCGATCGCGGCTCCGTCGAGCTCAACAGCCGTTCCCCAGGACAAGAACGCCGACGTCGGTACCGCCGCCTCCGTCGACGGCCACACCGCCGCCACCGCGACCAACCGTCACAGCCACCCCGAGAAAGCCGACCCGGACCCGGCTACCCGCGCCGACGCCTCGTCCCCGGATTCCACGGCCGGCGCCGCCGTTCACGGTCACGGTCGTCAGCCTGCCGCCAACCGGCCAGGGGAACGTCGCCATCGCGGCCGCCCGCACTACATCCGGCGCAGACTGCTCCATCGAGGTCGACTACAAATCCGGCCATCCACAGCCCAGGGCCTCGACCCGAAGACCGCGTCATCCGCCGGCGCCATCGCGTGGCGCCGGCTCGTCGGCACCCGCACGACCCCCGGGACCTGGCCAGTCACCGTGACCTGCAGCACCCGCACCACAGCCGACGCCCGGCCCAAGGCACCCGCACCACAGCCGACACCCGGCCCAAGGCACCCGCACGGCGGGGGGGCCGGCGCCGGGGCGGCGGAAGCCGGTGCAGCCAGCGTGTCTCGCAGGGAGACGGGAGTGGGCGGGGAATGGGCGACGCCCGGCCTGGAAGGGCCGGGCGTCGTCAGGAGAAAGATCAGGGATCAGCGATCGTCGAAACGCCGGCGGAACCGCTCCTCCATGCGCTGGAGGAATGGCGCCTTGCGCTGCTTGCCGCGGCGCGGGGCCGGCTTCCCGTCGGGGCCCGCGACTCGAAGGTCAGGCTTGCCGGCGACCTTCTTGTACTGCGAGGCCGCGTAGACGAGAGCGAACAGCATCAAGCAGAACCCGGCCACACCCAACGCGATCGTGCTGGTCATGACGCCGGCCAGCAGCCCGCCCAGACCCAGGATCAACAAGATGATCGCGCGCCGGACGCGGCGGCGGGCATGCGTGCGCAGATCGGTCGAGCTGACCGTCGAGGCGAACTTCGGGTCCTCGGCGTACAACGCACGCTCGATCTGCTCGAGCAGGCGCTGCTCGTGGTCCGAGAGCGGCACGGCGCCCCTCCTGACAACAGGTGCGACCGCGACGGCAGGGAACCGCCGCGGGACAACATGGCGACCGCGCAGCGGGCCGCCACTACGAGGATACGAGCCGATGACACACGAGGAAAGGCGGACGACGCTCACCTGGTGCTCGATGTCGTCGCGGACACCCCCTCGGCCGGTCATCGCGGGTCCTGGGAGACCTCGACACGCCCGGATTCGGGCCGAACGTCGGGCGTGTCGCGACGTCCGGCCCCCACATTTTGGGTGGTGGGCGGCACCAGCACCGCCGGGCGCACCACTCCGGCCCCGAACCGGTCGACGGCCCGATCCACGGCCCGGTCGGCGTCGCGCCAGCCGAACTCGCGGGCGCCGAGCTCCAGCTGGCGGGTCGCGTCCCCGGCCGGCGCGATCCCCTCGACCCGCACGCCGACGAGCCGGATCCGGGCCCGGTCCAGCTCCAGCCCGTCATAGAGCGCCCGGGCGGTCTCGTAGACCTCGCGGCCGGCGTCGGTCGGCGCCGGCAACGTCCGGGCCCGGGTGATCGTGGTGAAGTCGGCGAACCGGATCTTGATGCTCACGGTCCGGCCGTGCTGCCCGCTCGCGCGCAGCCGGGCCGCGGTCTTCTCGGCCAGCCGCAGCAGCTCGCGGCGGACCACCTCGTGGTCGTCGACGTCGGTGCCGAAGGTCTCCTCCGCCCCGATCGACCGGTCCGGCTCGTCGGGGACGACCGGGCGCGGGTCGTGGCCCTGGGCCAGCGCGTGCAGGTGGGCGGCGGAGGCGTCGCCGATCGCCCGGGCCAGCGCCGGCAGCGGCGTCGCGGCCAGATCGCCGACCGTGCTCAGCCCGAGCGCGGCCAGCTGCGCGTCGGTGCGCTCGCCGACGCCCCAGAGTGCGGCGACCGGCAGCGGGTGCAGGAACGCGTGCACCCCGTCGGCCGGCACCACCAGCAGCCCGTCCGGCTTGCACCGGGAGGAGGCCAGCTTGGCCAGGAACTTCGTCGGCGCCACCCCGACCGAGCAGGTGATGCCCTGCTCGTCGGCGATCCGGGCCCGGATCCACTCCCCGATCCAGGCCGGGCGGCCCAGCCGCCGCCGGGCCCCGGAGACGTCCAGGAACGCCTCGTCCAACGACAGCGGCTCCACCAGCGGCGTGACCGACCGGAAGACCGCCATCACGCCCGCCGAGGCCTCGGCGTACCGGGGCATGTCGGGGTGCACCACGACCGCGTCGGGGCAGAGCCCGAGCGCCCGGCCCATCGGCATCGCGCTGCGCACCCCGTAGTCCCGGGCCTCGTACGTCGCGGACAGCACCACCCCGCGCCGCCCGCCGCCGACGATCATCGGCCGGCCCCGCAGCTCCGGACGCCGGCGCAGCTCCACGCTGGCGTAGAAGGCGTCCATGTCGACGTGCAGGATCGGGCAGCCGGTGTCGTCGGCGGGCGGTCCGGCCGGCGGCCCGCTGCGGCCGACCGCCTGGCTACGCCCCACGACCGTTCCTCAGCGCCGGGCCAGCACGTGCAGCTGGGCAGCCACGTCCCGGTACGGCGGGAGCGCGGCGAGCGCGAACTCCAGCTCCCGCAGCGCCTCGGCCCCGCCGGGCTGCCCGTCCAGCACCGAGCCCGGCACCAGGTCGGCCACCACCCGCACGCCGTGCACGGCCTCGACCCGCAGGCCGGCCGCGGTGACCAGCTCGCCCAGCATGTCGGTGTCGAAGCGGCGCAGCATGCTGTCGGCCGCGCCCCACCGGCCGGCCGGGTCGGTCGCGATCCGGGTCGCGTCGGCCAGCCGCCCGCTCAGCGCCCGGCCCAGCACCGCGGCGGCCCGGCCCGCGGCCAGCACGCTCGCGCACCCGCCGTCCCGCAGCGCCCCGGCGACCGCCCCCAGCGTGTCGGCCGGCGAGTCCACCACCTCGAGCAGCCCGTGGCAGAGCACCAGATCGTACGAACCCGGGGTCAGCGCCTCGGGCAGCCGCTCCACGTCGCCCTGCACCGGCGTGACCCGCTCGGCCACGCCGGCATCGGCGGCCCGGCGCTGCAGGGTCGCGAGCGCGTCCGCGCTCACGTCCAGCACCGTCACTCGGTGTCCCATTTCGGCCAGCGGCACCGCCGACACTCCACTGCCGCCGCCCAGGTCGAGTACGTCCAGCCCATCGGCATCGGACGCCGCTCGACGCTCGAGCTCGGCCCCGAGCACCGACCACACGACTCCACCCCGCGCCAGGACCCGCGATCCGGCCCTGCCTGTCTCCGTGCCCATCTCCGGGCCCACCTTCCGACGCTCAGCCTGGCGAGCGTAGGCGAGAGCACCGGCCATGGCCGAGACACGGGGTCAGCCGGCCCGCGGGACGCCGACCGGCAGCGTCGGCACCAGGCCGAGGGTGGTCTCGACCAGGGCGAGGAACGTCCCGGCGTCACGCACCAGGTCGTCGGCCTCACGCCCGCTCACCGCCCGGGTCACGCCGGCCTCGGCCGCCGCCCGCTTGGTCGCGCCGGCGGCGAAGAACGCCGCCCACTCCCCCAGCTCCGGCGCCACCTCGGTCAGCAGCACCCAGGCGCTGGTCGGCCGGCGGCGGCGCAACCGGGGATCGGTCGGCCGGGTCTTGGCCGCGAGCACCGCGGCCGCGCCGCGCAGCGCAGCCAGGTGGGCGGTCGCGTAGCGCTCGGAGGGCAGCGCGAGCGTCGACGCCTCCTGCAGCCCGCGACGGGCCTGGTCGAGCAGGCCCAGCGCGGACGGCAGCAGCTGGGAGGGCACTCGGGAGGGACCGAGTCGCCGCAGGGTCGTCGTGGTCATGTCCTCACTCCTCCACCAGCGTTGCGGTCCACCGCGGCGGGTCCGCCGCGGTGTCCCGGCACAGGTCGAACACCTCGAGCGCCGCGGACATACCCGCCGCAGCCTCGACTCGCCACAGCTCCCGGTCGGCCAGGTCGACCGGCACCGAGTTGATCACCGCCACACCACTGACCGACGCCCCGACCGGCCCGGCGACGAACTCGCCCGGACCGGACCAGCGCCAGCCGCCGGGCTCGGTCCAGCGGGCCAGCACGGCCCGCACCACGTAGAGCCGGCCCCGCAGCAGGAACTGCCCGGGCGTCTCGCCCGAGCGCGCGACCTCGACCTGCTCCTCGAGGACCGGGTGGACCGAACGCATCTGGGGATCTCCTCCGTGTGGGCTCGCCGGGTGGTGCCGTCCGCCTGCCCGCCGGGCGGCGCGGGGGTCGAGGGCCGCACCGCCCGGCGGGAGGTTCGTTCGAACGCGTGTTCGAACAAGAAGAGACTATCCGGGGATCGACCCGCATCGCAACGGCTGCCCGGCGTGTCGCACGGGCGTGTTCGAACAGTTTCGAACGGCCAGGTCAGATGGGGTATGAGAGAGGCGGGGACCCGCCCCAGAGCCGGTCCCGGAGACCGACCACCTCGCCCACCACGACGACCGCCGGCGGCCGCAACCCGGCCTCGGCGACAGCCGCGCCGACCGTGTCCAGAGTGGCCACCAGCACCTGCTGATCGGGCAGCGTGGCCCGCCGGACCACGGCCACCGGCGTCGTCCCGGGCCGGCCCCGCTTGACCAGCTCCGCGGCCGCCGCGCCGACCCGGTCCAGGGCCATCAGCAGCACCAGCGTGGCCGGCCCGTCGGCCAGCGCCTGCCAGTCGATCACCGACCCGGGCGCCGAGCCCGGCACCGCGCCCGGCTCGACGTGCCCGGAGACCACGGCGAAGTCGGCCGCCACGCCCCGGTGGGTCACCGGGATGCCGGCCGCCGCCGGTCCGGCCACCGCCGAGGTCACCCCCGGCACCACCTCGACCGGGACGCCGGCCGCGACGCAGGCCGCGACCTCCTCGCCGCCGCGCCCGAGCACGAACGGGTCGCCGCCCTTCAGCCGCACCACCCGCAGCCCGCGCCCGGCCCGCTCGACCAGCAGCGCCGAGATGTCGGCCTGGGTCGGGCCGGCGCCGTGCGGCGTCTTGCCCACGTCGACGACCTCGACGTCCGGGTCGAGCCGGTCCAGCAGGGCCCGCGGCGCGAGCCGGTCGACCACGACCACGTCGGCCTCGGCCAGCAGCCGCCGGCCCCGGACGGTGATCAGCCCCGGCGCGCCCGGCCCGCCGCCGACCAGGGCGACCCGCCCGGGCCCGGACCGGCGCCGCCGCAGCGGCAGCTCGCCGGTCTCCAGCAGCAGCGCGACCGCGTCCCGGACCGCGCGCACCCGGCCCGGGTCGGGGTCGCCGGCCGAGCCGACCGCGACGACCAGGTCGCCGGTCCGGGCCACCGCGGGCGTCCGGGCCGAGCCGCCGGCCGGGTCGTCGGCCCGTACGCACGGGATCCGCAGCCGGGCCGCCTCCGCGGCGACGGCCGCGTTCACCACCGGATCGTCCGTGCAGGCGTGGGCCAGCCAGGCGCCGGCGAGATCTCCGTCCTCATAGCCGCGGAGTGAAACAGCGACCTCTGACAGTTCTGTGATCTCCGGCGACACCACCGGGGCGACGACGGCGACCGAGGCTCCGGCCGCCCGCAGCCCGGTCACCCGGCGCAGCGCGACGGCGCCGCCGCCGACCACGACGACGCGGCGGCCGGCCAGCTCCAGCAGCAGCGGATAGGTGCCCATCGCCGGCCATGATCCCAGCCCGCGAGGACAGTGGCCGTACGCGCGCGGATGTGCGACTGTTGAGGGCGTGACTCCGAGCGAGCGACTGGTGTCGGTACACCTCGTCTCGCGTCGGCACATCGACCTCCGGCGGGTCGACAGCGCGGTCTGTCAGGGCTGACCACAGCCCCGGCGGCGTGAGAGCGCCGCACAGCCAGACTGCCGGAGGATCAGACCTTCATGCCGCCCCAACGCGGGCAGGGCCAGTGGGCCCTGGGCCATCGTGAGCCGCTGAACCCGAACGAGCGGGTCAAGCGCGACGACGACGGCCTGCACGCCAAGCAGCGGATCATCGACCGGTACCAGTACACCGGGTTCGACAGCATCGACCCGGCCGACCTGCGCAACCGGTTCCGCTGGCTCGGGCTCTACACCCAGCGCGCCCCCGGCATCCCCGGCGGCCGCACCGCGGTGCTGGAGCCGGAGGAGCTCGAGGACCGCTACTTCATGCTCCGCGTCCGCATCGACGGCGGAGCGTTGAACACCGAGCAGTTGTCGGCGATCGCCGACATCGCGACCGAGTTCGGCCGCGATGTGGCCGATGTCACAGACCGCCAGAACGTCCAGCTGCACTGGATCCGGATCGAGGACGTGCCGGAGATCTGGCGCCGGCTGGAGGCGGTCGGCCTCGACACCACCGAGGCGTGCGGGGACACCCCACGGGTCATCCTCGGCTGCCCGCTGGCCGGCGTGGCCAAGGACGAGCTGCTGGACGCGAGCCCGTCGCTGCGGGAGGTCCGGGACCGCTACATCGGCGACCCGGAGTTCTCCAACCTGCCCCGCAAGTTCAAGACCTCGATCTCCGGTTGCGCCGAGCACTGCACCAACCACGAGATCAACGACGTCGCGTTCGTCGGGGTCACCGGCCCGGACGGCACCCCCGGCTACGACCTCTGGGTCGGCGGCGGGCTGTCCACCAACCCCAAGTTCGGCCAGCGGCTGGGCGCGTTCGTCGAGCCCGAGCGGATCGCCGAGGTCTGGGCCGGGGTGACCACGCTGTTCCGCGAGCACGGCTACCGCCGCTCCCGGCAGCACGCCCGGATCAAGTTCCTGCTGGCCGACTGGGGTACGGAGCGGTTCCGGGAGGTCCTGGAGAAGGAGTTCCTCACCTCCCCGCTGCCCGACGGCCCGGCCCCGGTCCGGTACGAGGGCGCCCGCGGCCACCTCGGCCTGACCGAGCAGGTCGACGGCAACTACGCGGTCGGCTTCGCGCTGCGGGTCGGCCGTACCTCCGGCACCCAGCTGGCCCGGATCGCCGGCCTCGCCGCCGAGTACGGCCAGGGCCGCGTCCGGGCCACCGCCCAGCAGCAGCTGATCATCCTCGACGTGCCCGCGGACCGTACGGACGCGCTGGTGGCCGAGCTGGCCGCCGAGGACCTGCCGGTGCACCCGAGCGCGTTCCGCGAGGGCACGATGGCCTGCACCGGGATCGAGTTCTGCAAGCTGGCGATCGTCGAGACCAAGGGCCGCGCGCAGGCGCTCTACCAGGAGCTGGACCGGCGGCTGCCCGACTTCCCGGAGCCGGTGACGATCAACGTCAACGGCTGCCCGAACTCCTGCGCCCGCTTCCAGGTCGCCGACATCGGCTTCAAGGGCTCGGTGGCGCGCGGGCCGGACGGCGAGGACGTGGACGTCTACCAGGTCCACCTCGGCGGTCACCTGGGCGCGGACGCGGCCCTGGGTCGCAAGTTCCGCGGTCTGAAGGTGGAGGCGGACGAGGCCGCCGACTACGTCGAGCGGGTGCTGCGGGGCTACCTCGAGCACCGGGAGACCGACGAGACCTTCGCCACGTACGCGGCCCGGGCCGACGAGGGGTGGCTGCGATGAGCGGCCACGGGTCGTCGCCCTTCTTCTGCCCGTACTGCGGGGACGAGGAGCTCCGCCCGTACGGGGAGACGCACGGGGAATGGCAGTGCGAGTCCTGCCGGCGTGCCTTCGCGCTCCGGTCCGTCAAGCCGACGGCTGCGGCCGCCCCCGAGCGCGTGGAGGTGGCGCGATGAGCGCGCCCCAGGATCAGTGGCCCCGGCTCAAGCGGCTGGCCGAACAGGCCGCCCGCGACCTCGACGGCGCGCACCCGCTGGAGGTGCTGCGCTGGGCCTCGGAGACGTTCGAGGACCAGGTCTGCGTGTCCTCCTCGATGACCGACGCGGTGCTGGCCGACCTGGCCGGCCGGGCCCGCCCCGGCATCCCGGTGTACTTCCTGGACACCGGCTACCACTTCGCCGAGACCATCGGCACCCGGGACGCGGTCGCCGCGACCCTGCCGGTCGACGTCCGTACGGTGCTGCCGCTGTGGACGGTGGCCGAGCAGGACGCGGACCTGCTGCCGCGGCTGCACGAGCGCGACCCCGACCGCTGCTGCTGGCTGCGCAAGGTGGAGCCGCTGGGCCGGGCGCTGGAGCCGTTCTCGGCCTGGATCTCCGGGGTGCGCCGGGACGAGTCGCCGTCCCGGGCCGACACCCCGGTGGTGAAGTGGGACGCGCGCCGGGCGATCGTCAAGGTGCACCCGCTGGCCTGCTGGACCCAGGACGACGTGGACGCGTACATCGTCGAGCGGAACGTCCTGGTGAACCCGCTCGTCGGCGACGGCTACCCGTCGATCGGCTGCGAGCCCTGCACGGCCCGGGTCGAGGCCGGCGCCGACCCGCGCTCGGGCCGCTGGGCCGGCACGGCCAAGACCGAGTGCGGCATCCACGTCTAAGTAGTCTGGTCCGGTGCCGCTGACGATCGACTTCGCCCAGAGGAAGCCCGAGGACATCCCGGACGGCGTCGCCGAGCTGTGCGACCGCCTGGAGGCGGCCGACGCGGCCGGGTTCTACGGCGCGCTGACCGTCGAGCGGCCGTGGTCCCGGCACAACCCGGTGCTGGAGGGCGAGTTCGCCTGCGCGTCGGCGATCCGGCCGTACCTGGAGCGGGAGCTGGGCAAGCTCGCCGAGGCCGGGGCCCGGGTGTCGGCGGAGAAGAAGCGTCCGGCCCTGGACCTGTTCGACCCGGCCGTGCTCGACGCGCTGGACGAGGACGCCTGGGACCTCCGCCGCAAGAAGCTGTTCCTGTTCCGGCCGGAGCGGATGGCGCTGTCGCTGGACCGTCTCGCCCACTACACCGGGACGCCGGCCGAGGCCTTCCAGCGGTACGTGCTGTTCACGAACTACTCCTGGCACGTCGAGGCGTTCCGGGAGGCGTTCCCGGACGCGATCGGCCCGGCCGCGCCCGGACGGCAGATGCCGGCCTGGCACGCGACCCGTCCCGGCCGGGACGGCATCACGCTGGTCGACATCGGCGTCGGCCCGTCGAACGCGAAGACCATCACCGACCACATCGCGGTGCTCCGGCCGGACGTGATGCTGATGATCGGGCACTGCGGCGGGCTGCGGAACCACCAGGACATCGGCGACCTGGTGCTGGCCACGACGTACCACCGGGCCGACGGGGTGCTCGACCACGTGCTGCCGACGAGCGTGCCGGTGGCCTCTAACCACCGGCTCAACAGCTACCTGCTGGACGCGATCGTCCGCCGCGACGTGCCGTACCGGCTGGGGACGGTCTACACGACCGCGAACCGGAACTGGGAGTTCGAGCAGGGCACGGTGCTCGACGACATGCGGCTGTCCCGGTCTGTCGCGGTCGACATGGAGTCCGCGACCGTGGCCGCGAACGGCTTCCGCTACCGGGTGCCGACCGCGACCCTGCTCGCGGTCAGCGACAAGCCGCTGCACGGGCGGCCCAAGCTGTCCGAGGCCGCCCAGGAGTTCTACACCGCGACCAAGCGCTGGCACCTGGAGATCGCGGTCGAGGTGGTGGACCGGGTCCGCGAGACGCACCCCGACGGCCTGCCGGCCGCCGACGTCCGCTCCACCGACGAGCCTCTGCTCGGCCGGGACTGAGCTGCAGGTCGACCGGGGTCAGGTCGGCTGGAGCCCGGGGCGACCGTTCGCTCCGGTGCGCGCGGCCGCGGGACCGGCGCCGGCCGCCACCCCTGCCGCCGCCGCTCCGGCGACCGTGGCCGCGCCTGCCAGGAACTGCCGCCGGTCCAGGTCCACGATGACTTCCCCTCGTCGTCGGCGCACAGTCCAGCCGAACCGGGTATCACTGTAGTGACGGGTCGATGAGCGCCACACCCCCGCGAGGCGGACAGGTATCTCGCTCGGCCCCGCCCTTAGGGTGAGCGGCGTGACGAAGGCGGAGCACCCCGGTGTACGGAAGGTGACCGAAGCCCTGGCCGCGGCCGGCGCGACCGGCGAGGTCGTCGAGCTCACCGCGGAGGTGCGGACGGCCGCGCTCGCCGCCGCGGCCCTCGGCGTCGAGGTCGGCGCGATCGCCAACTCGCTGGTCTTCGACGCCGCCGGCGAGCCGCTGCTGGTGCTGACCAGCGGCGCCCACCGGGTCGACACGGCCAAGGTCGCGGCGCTGCTCGGCATCGCCGCGCTCGACCGGGCCACGCCGGAGTTCGTCCGGGCGGCGACCGGTCAGCCGATCGGCGGCGTCGCCCCGCTCGGCCACCCGGCCCCGCTGCGCACGCTGGTCGACGTCCTGCTGGCCGACCACGACGTGGTCTGGGCCTCGGCCGGGGTGCCGCACTCGGTGTTCTCCACGACGTACGAGGAGCTGGTCCGGATCACCGGCGGGACCGCGGCGGAGGTCGGCTGAGCAGGCCGGACACGTTCGACTTACCCTCTGCGAATGCGGGAGCCCGTGCCGGAGCTGGTGACGCTGCACCTGTGGCGGGTTCCGCGGCGCGCGGTGCCGGCCGCGGTGCTGCGGATGGGCGCCGACCGGCGGCCGGTACGGGTGATCCCGGGGGTGCGGTTCGCGAAGCTGTTCGGGACCGGGGACGGCCGCACCTTCACCGTCCGCGACGCCGATCCGCGGCAGTGGGGTCTGCTGACCACCTGGTCGGACCGGGCCGCGGCGCGGGCGTTCGAGCGGTCCGCGGTCGCGACCCGCTGGCGGCGGCTGGCCGAGGAGTCCTGGCGGGTGGAGCTGCGGCCGCTGGCGTCCCGTGGCCGGTGGTCCGGGCGGCAGCCGTTCGGCACCCCGGCCGGCGGGCGCTGGGACGGTCCGGTCGTGGCGGTGACCCGGGCCCGGCTGGCCCCGACCCGGGCCCGGTCGTTCTGGCGGGCGGTGCCGGCCGTGTCGGCCGACCTGCTCGGCCGGCCCGGGCTGCGCTTCGCCTTCGGCATCGGCGAGGCCCCGATCGGGTTCCAGGGCACGTTCTCCCTCTGGGAGTCGGCCGCGGCGCTGCGCGGGTTCGCGTACGCGGGGGACGCGCACCGGGAGGCGGTGGCCCGCACCGGCCCCGAGGGCTGGTTCGCGGAGGAGCTGTTCGCCCGCTTCGCGGTCGAGGCGGCTGACGGTTCGGTCGACGGCAGGGACCCGCTGGCATGAAGATCACCCGCTGGAGCCCGGTGGAGGCGCGCGAGCGCATGACCGAGGCGATGGCCGTGTACGCCGAGGCGATGGGCTACCCGCCCGAGGCCGGCCAGCACCGGGCCGGGTTCGCGCTGGCCCACACCCGCCGGCCGGCGTTCCGCGCGGTCGCCGCGCTCGGCGAGGGCGACGGCCTCGGCCGCGCCGACGAGCTGCTCGGCTTCGGCTACGGGTACGCCGTCGCCCCCGGCCAGTGGTGGCACGACCAGGTCCGGACCGCGCTGGTGCCGCAGGTGGCCGACCGGTGGCTGCGGGGCGCGTTCGAGCTCTCCGAGCTGCACGTGCGGCCGGCGTACCAGGGCCACGGGGCCGGGCGGGTGCTGCTGCGCACGCTGGTGGAGGGGTTGGACCAGCACGCGGTGCTGCTGTCGACACCCGAGGGCGACACCCGGGCCTGGCGGCTCTACCGGTCGATGGGGTTCGTCGACCTGCTCCGGCACCATCTCTTCCCCGGCGACGCCCGGCCGTTCGCCGTGCTGGGCGTGCGGATGCCGCTGGGCCCCGGTGCGTAGTCGGGCCGTCGCGGTCCTCGCGGGGGCCGTCGTGCTGGCCCAGATCGCGTACCCGCTGGTGCCGGTGGGGTCGGCCCGGGACGGGCTGACGATCGCGACCGTGCTGCTGTTCGCGGTGGCGTCGCTGGCGCACGCGGCGCTCACCCGCGGTCCGGCCACCGCCGGCATCCTGCTGCTCGTCGCGGGCGGACTCGGCTTCCTGGCCGAGTCCGTGGGCGTCGCCACCGGCGTCCCGTTCGGCCACTACGCGTACGGGGACACGCTCGGGCCGGAACTCGCCGGCGTCCCGCTGGTGATCCCGCTGGCCTGGGTGATGATGGCCTGGCCGGCGTTCCTGGTCGGGATCCGGCTGGCCCGCGGGCGGTGGGCGCGGGTGCTCGTCTCGGCGGCCGCGCTGGCCTCCTGGGACCTGTTCCTGGACCCGCAGATGGTCGACGCCGGGCACTGGCGCTGGTTCGACCCGTCCCCCGCGCTGCCGTGGGTCCCGGACGTGCCGCTGACCAACTACGCCGGCTGGGCCGTGGTCGCCACGCTGCTCATGGCGCTGCTGCACCCGTCCGTCCCGGCCGTCCGGTCGTCCCTGGACCCGGTCGCGTACGGGCTCTACCTCTGGACGTACTTCTCCTCGGTGTTCGCCCATCTCGCGTTCTTCGGGCTGCCCGGCAGCGCCCTGTGGGGCGGGCTCGGCATGGGCGCGGTCGCCCTGCCGCTGGTCGCGACGCTGCGCCGGCCGGCGCCGCTGCCGCGATGAGACGGCTGGTGGCCCTCGGGTCGGCGCTGGCCGCGGCCGGGGCCGTGCACGCGGCGGTGAACGCGAGGCTGCTGCGGCGACCGGACCCGGCCGCGGCGCCGGGGCCCGAGCGGGTCTCGGTGCTGATCCCGATGCGGGACGAGGCCGCGAACGTCCGGGACTGCCTGACCGCGGTGCTGGCCCAGGAGGGCGTCGCCGAGGTGCTCGTGCTCGACGACGGGTCGGCCGACGGGACCGGCGAGCTGGCCCGGGCGCTGGGGGTCCGGGTGCTGACCGGGCGGCTGCTGCCACCGGGCTGGCTGGGCAAGCCGTACGCGTGCCAGCAGCTGGCCGACGCCGCCGACCCGGCCTCGGACGTGCTCGTCTTCCTCGACGCCGACGTCCGGCTGCGGCCCGGCGCGATCGTCGCCACGGCCGGCCTGCTGCGCGGGCTCGACCTGGTCTCGCCCTATCCCCGGCAGGTCGCGGTCAGCCCGGCCGAGCGGCTGGTGCAGCCGCTGCTGCAGTGGTCCTGGCTCACGTTCTTGCCGCTGCGGCTGGCCGAGCGCTCGCCCCGGGAGTCGCTCTCGGCCGCGAACGGGCAGCTGCTGGCCGTCCGCCGGGCCGCGTACGACAGGGCCGGTGGGCACGCGGCCGTCCGGGCCGAGGTGGTCGAGGACGTCGCGTTGCTGCGCGCGGTGAAGCGGGCCGGCGGCCGCGGCGGCGTCGCCGACGGCACCACGCTGGCCGACTGCCGGATGTACGAGGACTGGCCGTCGCTGCGGGAGGGCTACACGAAGTCGCTCTGGTCGGCCTTCGGCCCGCCGGCCGGCGCGGTCGCGGTGTCCGGTCTGATGGCACTGGCCTACCTCGTCCCGCCGCTGGCGGCGCTCGCCGGATCGCGGCTCGGGCTGGCCGGATACGCTGCGGGAGTGACCGGACGGGTGGTGACCGCGCGGCGGACCGGCGGCCGGATCTGGCCGGACGCGCTCGCTCACCCCGCATCCGTCGCGATGTTCGCGGGGCTCACAGCGCGTTCGCTAAATCGTCACCGCGCAGGCGCTCTGCGCTGGAAGGGACGGCCGCTCCCGTGAGCCGGGTCGTCGTGATCGGCGCCGGCGTCGGCGGGCTGGCCGCCGCGGCCCGGCTCGCCGCCGGCGGGCACGACGTCACCGTCTGTGAGCGGGCCGAGGTGGTCGGCGGCAAGCTCGGGCTGCTGGAGCGGCACACCGCGGCCGGCACGTTCCGGTTCGACACCGGGCCGTCGCTGCTGACCATGCCCGAGGTGTTCGCCGACCTGTTCGCGGCCACCGGCGACCCCTGGCCGGCCGGGCTGGACCTGCAGCCGCTCGACCCGCTGATCCGGCACCGGTTCGCCGACGGGACCCGGCTGGACACCAGCGGCGACCTCGACACCACCTGCGCCCGGATGGACGCGGCCTTCGGGCCGCCGGCGGGCGCGGACTGGCGCCGGCTGCTGGCCCGGTCCGAGCAGATCTGGACCGCGGTCCGGCGGCCGTTCCTGGAGTCGCCGATCGACGGCGTACGGGACCTGGCCCGGCAGGCGGTCCGGGTCGGCGACCTGCGCACGATCGCGCCCGGACGGACGCTGCGCTGGCTCGGCGAGCGCTACCTCACCGACCCGCGGCAGCGGGTCCTGCTCGACCGGTACGCGACGTACACCGGGTCGGACCCGCGGCGGGCACCGGCCGCGCTCGGCGTGGTGCCGTACCTGGAGCAGCGCTTCGGCGGCTGGTACCTCGGCGGCGGGCTGCGGACGCTGGCCGACGAGCTGGCCCGGCGGGTCACCGCGCTCGGCGGCCGGATCCGGACCGGCACCGAGGTGGCCCGGATCGAGACCGAGGGCGGCCGGGCCGCCGGCGTGCTGCTGGCCGACGGCGGCCGGCTGCCCGCGGACGTGGTCGTCGCGAACGCCGACGCCGGCCTGGTCTACCGCGACCTGCTCCCCCGGCCCGCGCTGGCCCGGCGGCTGCGCAAGGCGGTCCCGTCGCTGTCCGGGTTCGTCATGCTGCTCGGCGTCCGCGGCCGGACCCCGAACCTCGCCCACCACAACGTGCTGTTCCCGGCCTCGTACGACGCCGAGTTCGACGCGGTCTTCGGCGATCCGGCCACGCCGGTGGCCGACCCGACGATCTACGTCAGCGTCCCCGACGACCCGGCGGTCCGGCCGGACGGGCACGAGGCCTGGTTCGTGCTGGTGAACGCGCCCCGGCACGGCACCGGGCCGGGCGCCCTCAACTGGGACTCCCCCGCCCTGTCCGGGTCCTACGCGGGACGGCTGCTGGGGTTGCTGGCCCGGCGCGGGCTGCCGGTCACCGACCGGCTGCTGTTCTCGCACGTGATCACGCCGGCCGACCTGGCCCGGGCCACCCGGGCCCCCGGCGGCGCGATCTACGGCTCGTCGTCGAACGGGGCCCGGGCGGCGTTCCTGCGGCCGCCCAACCGGTCCCCGGTCCGCGGGCTGTTCCTGGTCGGCGGCTCCACCCACCCGGGCGGCGGGCTGCCCCTGGTCGTCCTCTCCGCCCGCATCGTCGACACCCTCATCGGCCCCGCCTGACCCGGCTCAGGTCAGGCGGCGGTGGACGACGACGAGGAGCTGGGTCAGGCCGATCACGCCGAGCCCGATCCAGGCGGCGGCGCCCAGCGTGGCGATGAGGTCGGCGTGCCCGACCACGAGCCCGCAGCCGAGCAGCAGGAACGCGGTGAGGATGACCCGGGTCGGCCGCTCCCAGACGGTCACGACGCCGACCTCGCCCATGCCCGCGTTGCCGGCCCGGGCCCGGGCGTACTCCTGCAGGACCATCAGCGAGCCGCCGATCACGCAGGCCGGGCCGGGCGCGCCGAGGAACCAGAGCGGCAGCAGGTACGCGGCGTCCGAGAGCCGGTCGGCCAGCGAGTCCAGGACGTAGCCCCAGCGGGAGGTCTTCCCGGACAGGATCGCGACCGCGCCGTCGAGGTTGTCCAGCAGCCCGGCCGCCACCGCGATGCCGATCGCGGCCAGCGGCCACCGTCCGCCCGGCGCGGCCACCGCCGCGACCAACGCGGAGACCAGCACGCCCCAGGCCGTGAGCACGTCCGGCGAGACCCCGCGCGCGGCCAGCGGCCGGGCGAGCGTGTACGCCAGCGTCAGCCAGCGCCCGGCCAGGCTGGACGGAGCCGGCTCGTAGCCGCCGTGCAGCGGCGCCCACCGGGCCAGGTAGCCGCGCAGGTCCGGCACCGGCTCGGCCGGCCGGCGCGCGGTCACGACCGTGAGGACGAGCACCGCGACGGCCGCGACCGCGAGGACCAGCGCGGTCAGCCCGGCAGCGCTCAGGCGGAGGCCATCCGCTCGAGACCGAGCCCGGCGTACACCTCGCGGGTCGCCGTGGACCGGTTCAGCGTGTAGAAGTGCAGGCCCGGTGCGCCCTCGGCCAGCAGCCGCTCGCAGAGCGCGGTGGCGTGCTCGACGCCGACGCGGCGGACCGCGGCCGGGTCGTCCTCGACCGCGTGCAGCTCCTCGGCCAGGTCGGCCGGGAACGCCGCGCCGGAGAGCAGGGCCGAGCGCTCGATGCCGCGGACGTTCGTGATCGGCATGATGCCGGCGATGATCGGCACGTCGCAGCCGAGCGCGGCGACCCGGTCCCGCATCCGTAGGTAGTCCTCGGCCCGGAAGAACATCTGGGTGATCGCGAAGTCGGCCCCGGCCCGGCACTTGGCCACGAAGTGGCGGGTGTCGGACTCCAGGTCGGGCGAGCGCGGGTGCTTCTCCGGGAACGCGGCCACCCCGACGCAGTAGTCGCCGTGGGCCTTGACCAGCGAGACGAGCTCGTCCGCGTACGACAGGCCCTCGGGGTGGGCGGTCCACTCGGCCATCGGGTCGCCCGGCGGGTCGCCGCGCAGCGCCAGCACGTTGCGGACGCCCGCGCCGGCCAGCCGGCCGACCACGTGCCGGAGCTCCGCCACCGAGTGCCCGACCGCGGTGAGGTGGGCCATCGGCAGCAGCGTGGTCTCGGTCGCGATCCGCTCGGTGATCTCGACGACCCGGTCCCGGTTCGAGCCGCCCGCGCCGTACGTCACCGAGACGAAGGACGGCTGCAGCGACTCCAGCTGCCGGATGGCCTGCCAGAGCAGGCGCTCGCCCTCGTCGGTCTTCGGCGGGAAGAACTCGAAGGAGAACGTCGGGCCGCTCTCGGCGAGCCGGTCCCGCACCGTGCCGGTCATGGCGGCCAGCGTAGCGGGCCCCGCTCGTGCGGCCCTGATGCCGCCAACAGGCGGAACCGCCGGACCTCCTCGATACTTCGCGCACGGACCGCCCGCCACGACCCGGGAGCGTGTGTTGACCTCGACGCAGGACCGAACCGGACCGGCGCTGCACCCCGGTCCGGGTCCGGTGCTGGAGCGGGAGGACCTGCGCGGACGGGTGGCCGGCGCGCTGGAGTCGTTCCTGGACCGGCAGGACGCCCGGCTGTTCGCGGTCGGCTACGAGACCGGCGAGCTGGTGCGCGCGGTCCGGGAGCTGCTGCGCGGCGGCAAGCGGCTGCGGCCGGCATTCGGCTACTGGGCCTGGCGCGGCGCCGGCCTGCCCGACGACGACCGGATGGTCGCCGCGGCGGCCTCGCTCGAGCTGTTCCAGGCCTGCGCGCTGATCCACGACGACGTGATGGACCGCAGCGACACCCGCCGGGGCCGGCCCGCGGCGCACCGGCGTTTCGGCACGCTGCACGCATCTGAGGGCTGGCGCGGCGACGGGGACTCGTTCGGCACCGGCGCGGCCATCCTGCTCGGCGACCTCTGCCTGGGCTGGACCGACGAGATGTTCTTCGGCAGCGGGCTGGAGCCGGACCGGCTGCTGCGGGCCCGGCCGCTGTTCGACGAGATGCGCACCGAGCTGATGGGTGGCCAGTACCTGGACCTGCTGGAGCAGGCGATGGGCGGCGGCTCGGTGCCGCGGGCCCGGCGCGTCATCCAGTACAAGAGCGCCCGCTACAGCGTGCTGCGGCCGCTGCAGCTCGGCGCGGCGCTGGCCGGCGCCGACCGGGCCCTGCTTTCCGCGTACGAGGCGTACGGGCTGCCGCTGGGCGAGGCGTTCCAGCTGCGCGACGACGTGCTCGGCGTGTTCGGCGACCCGGCCGAGACCGGGAAGCCGGCCGGGGACGACCTGCGCGAGGGCAAGCGGACCGTGCTGGTCGCGCTGGCGGCCCAGCGCGGCGGCCCGGCCCAGGTCCGGCTGCTGGAGCGGCTGCTGGGCGACCCGGCCCTGGACCCGGCGGGGGTGCAGCGGCTGCGCGAGGTGATCGTGGTGACCGGCGCGCTGGCCGAGGTCGAGGCGATGATCGCGGCCTGCACCGAGCGGGCCGTGCAGGCGCTGGACGCGTCCGCGGTCGACCCGGACGCCGGCCTGGTCCTGCGCGAGCTGGCCGCCGCGGCCACCACCCGGGCGGTCTGAACCTCCCGTCCCGGGACGAGCCGGACGACCCGGCCGGGCCGGGCCTCCGCTCGGCAGGCGGGAGCGGGGTGCCGGCCCTAGTGTCGGGGCGTGCGCACGGTGACGGGGCCCACGGACCGGGTGGTCGTGGTCGGCGCGGGCCTCGGCGGGCTGTCGGCCGCGCTGCGGCTGGCCGGGGCCGGGCGCGAGGTCACCGTGCTGGAGCGGGAGCCGGTGCCGGGCGGCCGGGCCGGTCGGCTGGAGCGGGACGGCTACGGCTTCGACACCGGCCCGACCGTGCTGACGATGCCGGAGCTGATCGCGGACGCGCTGGACGCGGTCGGCGAGCGGCTGGAGGACTGGCTGGAGCTGGACCCGGTCGACCCGCTCTACCGCGCGTACTACCCGGACGGGTCGACGCTGGACGTGCACTCCGGCGTGGAGGCGATGGCGGCGGAGGTCGAGCGGGTCTGCGGCCCGGCCGAGGCGGCCGGCTACCGGCGGTTCGTCGGGTACGTCAGCGCGATGTACAAGGCCGAGATGCGGACGTTCATCGACCGCAACATCGACTCCCCGCTCGGCCTGCTCGGCCCGGACCTGCTCCGGCTGCTGGCGCTGCGCGGCTTCGGCCGGCTCGCCCCCGCGGTCGGCCGGTACCTCAAGGACCCCCGGACCCAGCGCGTCTTCTCCTTCCAGGCCATGTACGCCGGCCTGTCCCCGTACGACGCGCTGGCCATCTACGCGGTGATCGCCTACATGGACTCGGTCGCGGGCGTGTTCTTCCCCCGCGGCGGCATGCACGCGGTGCCGCGGGCGATGGCCGGCGCGGCCGAGAAGCACGGCGTCCGGTTCCGGTACGGCACCGAGGCGGCCCGGGTCGAGGTCTCCGGCGGCCGGGCCCGGGCGGTGGTCACGACCGACGGCGAGCGGATCGAGGCCGACGTCGTCGTGCTCAACCCCGACCTGCCCGTCGCGTACCGGGACCTGCTGCCGCCGGACTCGGTGCCGCGGCGGGTGAAGAGCCTGCGTTACTCCCCCTCGTGCGTGCTGCTGCACATCGGGTCGAGCGCGCGGTACTCGAAGATCGCGCACCACAACATCCACTTCGGCCGGGCCTGGCGGCGCACGTTCGACGAGATCATCCGGGACGGGCAGCTCATGTCCGACCCGTCGCTGCTGGTGACGAACCCGACGCACACCGACCCGAGCCTGGCGCCGGCCGGCAAGCAGTCCTACTACGTGCTGGCGCCGACCCCGAACCTCACCGCCGGCATCGACTGGGCCAGCACCGGCCCGCGCTACCGGGACGAGATCGTGGCCACGCTGGAGGCCCGCGGGTACACCGGCTTCGGGGCCGGCATCGAGGTCGAACGGCTCGTCACGCCGGCCGACTGGGCCGCGTCCGGGCTGGCCGCGGGGGCGCCGTTCGCGGCCGCGCACACCGTCGGGCAGACCGGGCCGTTCCGGCCGCCGACGCTGCCGCGGGGCCTGGACAACGTCGTGTTCACCGGTTCCGGGACGCAACCGGGCGTCGGCGTGCCGATGGTGCTGCTGTCCGGCCGGCTGGCCGCGGAGCGGGTGACCGGACGTGACCGGACGTACCGGTCCCGCGCCTGGCTGTGACGAGACTGAAGACACTCCGCAGAATCCGTCAACACTGCCCTTTCGGATGCGGTTGTTTCCGGCGAACCCGGTAATCTTGATGGCCGTGCTGGCACCGCTTCCGACCCGGCTCTCCCGGTTCCGGGCGATCGGGGAGCTACGGCTCCTCGACCGCTATCGGATGCTGGGCTTCGCCGGGGCGCTCGCGCTCGCCGTCGGCGGTATCGGCGCCGGCGCGCTGCCCCGCGACGATCCGTTCGCCCGGTTCCGGATCGTCGACTGGCTGCAGGCCAGCGAGCCGCTCGCGCTCGCCGTCGGGTACGCCGGGCTGGCCCTGCTCGTCGTCGCCTGGCTGTTCCTCGGCCGCCGCGTCGGCACCCCGGAAGGCCCCGGCCGCCGGTCGCTGCTGGCCACGCTCGCGCTCTGGTCGGCCCCGCTCTGCCTGGCCCCGCCGATGTTCAGCCGGGACGTCTACAGCTACGGGGCGGTCGGCTGGATGGTGCACGACGGCGCCAGCCCGTACTTCTGGGGGCCCGGGGCGATCCCCGACAATCCGTACCTGGCCGACGTGCCCGACCTCTGGACCCACACCCCGACGCCGTACGGGCCGGCCTTCCTGCAGCTGGCCCGCTGGGTCGTCGACGTCAGCGGTGACCGGACCGTGCCGACCGTGCTCGGGATGCGGCTGCTCGCGCTGGTCGGCGTCCTGCTGCTGGTCCGGTACGTGCCGCGGCTGGCCCGGCACTGCGGCGTCCCGGCCGACCGCGCGCTCTGGCTGGCCGTGCTCAACCCGCTGGTGCTCTTCCACTTCGTCAGCGGCGCCCACAACGACGCGCTGCTGATGGGCCTCATGGTCGCCGGCCTGGTGCTGGTGATGGACCGCCGGTCGATCCTCGGCATCGTGCTGGTCTCGCTGGCGCTGCTGGTCAAGGCGCCGGCCGCGCTCGCGCTGGTGTTCATCGTGCCGTTCTGGGCCCAGCACCTGACCGGCCGGTGGCGGCTGGTCCGGGCCGCGGCCGGGGTCGGCGCGATCTCCGGCGCCGTGATCGCGCTGGTGTCCTGGGGCACCGGACTCGGCTACGGCTGGATCGGCGCGCTCAACACGCCCGGCACGGTCCGCAACTGGCTGTCCGGCACCACGTTGATGGGTGAGCTGGTCGGCGTCATCGCGCACTACTTCGGCGTCGGCGACGACCAGTTCGTCATGGACAAGGCGATCGCGGTCTTCCGCGGCGCCGGCGGGCTGGCCGCGGTCGTGATCGTGCTGGTGCTGCTGGCCCGGATGGACCGGCGCGGGTTCATCGCCTCGCTCGGCCTCGGGTTCGTCGCGGTCGTCGCGCTCAGCCCGGTGGTCCAGCCCTGGTACCTGCTCTGGGGTTTCGTGCTCATCGCCTGCGGCACGTCGAACCTCCGGTCCCGTACGGCCGTGATCACGGCATCAGCCGCACTCGCGGTCGTGGTGATGCCGAAGGGCGGGACGGTCGACGTGAGCGCGATCATCCAGGCGGTCCTCTGCGCGGCCGCGGTGGCCGGCGCGGCGGCCCTGTTCGAGCTGCTGCCGGGGCGGACGCTGAGCTCCGGCGGACCGGTGCTGGGCGGGCCCCGCCGGCCCGCGGACGGGTCCGACGGCTCGGTCGGCCCCGACGGCTCCGACGGCTCCGACGGCTCGGTCGGCCCCGACGGCTCCGACCACTCCGGCGGCGGGCTGCGCACGGTCGGCGCGGCGGCGTCCGGACCGGGGGCGGTGCGCGAGCCGTGACGGCCCCGGCGGCCGTCGCCGCCCTCCGCGAGACCCGCCTCGCCCGGGCCGCCACGACCCGGTGGACGGGCTGGGGCACCGCGCACCTCCGCACGGTCGTGCTGGTCGGCTTCGCCGGCTCGGCGCTGCTGGCGCTCGGCTCCCTAGGGGCCGGCGCTCCCCCCGTCTACGACCCGGTCAAGCGCACCCCGGTGATCGCGGTGCTGCGCGACGGCGTCGGCGAGAAGGCCGCGCTCGCGTTCGTCTACGTCGGCCTGGCCGTGCTCGGCATGGCCTGGCTCTACCTCGGCCGCGCGCTGCTGCGCCGCGAGGAGGGCACCGACCCCGGCCGGCTGCTGAAGATCGCCGGGCTCTGGGCCGCCCCGCTCGTGGTCTGCGTCCCGCTCTTCAGCCGGGACCTGTACGCGTACGCCGCCCAGGCCCAGATCGCGCACGCCGGGCTCGATCCGTACAGCGTGGGACCGGTGTCATTGCCGGGTCCGTTCCTGGACGAGATCTCCGGGATGTGGGTCGACACCCCCGCGCCGTACGGGCCGCTGTTCCTGGGGCTGGGGCGGGCCGTGGCCACGGTGACCGGCGACCGGGTGGTGACCACGGTCTTCGCCATGCGGCTGCTCGCGGTGGCCGGCGTGCTGCTGACCGCGAAGTACCTGCCGCGGCTGGCCCGCGCGGCCGGCGGCGACCCCAGGGTCGCGATCTGGCTGGGCATCGCCAACCCGCTGGTGCTGGCGCACTTCATCGCCGGCGGCCACAACGACGCGCTGATGGTCGGGCTGGTCGTAGCCGGGCTGACGATCGCGATCGAGGCGACCGAGGAACGGTGGGTCGCGCTCGGGGTCGTGCTCTGCTCGGCCGCGGTGCTGGTCAAGGCGCCGGCCGCGGTGGCGGTCGCGTTCCTGGCCTGGGTCTGGGCCCGGCAGCTGACCGGCCGCTGGGTGCTGGTGCGGGCCAGCGTCCGGACCGGGGCGGTGGCAGCGGCGACGATCGCGCTGCTGACCGGGGTGACCGGGCTCGGCTTCGGCTGGATCAACCAGCTCAACGCCTCCGGCCAGGTCGTGGCCTGGACGTCGATCCCGACCGGGATCGGCATGCTCGTCGAGGTGCTGCGGGGCATCCCCAACTTCGTCACGTACCAGGACCCGGTGATCTCGGCCGCGCGGCTGATCGGGCAGGTCGCCACCGCCGGGATCCTGCTCTGGCTCTGGCTCAAGGCCGGGCGGATCGGCTGGGTCCGGGCCGCCGCGCTGGCGCTGCTGGTCGTCGTGGTCCTCGGCCCGGTCGTGCAGCCCTGGTACGTGCTGTGGGGGCTGACGCTGCTCGGCGCGACGAAGCTGGACCGCCGGGTCGGGCTGGTCGCGGCCGGGGCCTGCTTCTGGCTGTCGATGATGATCGCGCCGCAGGGCTCCAACCTCTTCCTCGAGGTCCCGCCGGTGCTGGCGATGGCGACGGCGGCCGCGGTCGCCACCTTCGCGGTGCTGGGGCGCACTGCGGGCGAACCTTCCGACGGCCCGCCCGAGCGGGTCGTGGAGACCGTGAACCCGCAGGTCGTCCCTCCGATCACGGTCAACGGGCGCGATCTCGGGAAGCCGGTAGCCTCCGTGTAGTGAGCGCCCGGGAGCTGGACGCCGCCGGGATCACCGACCCGGCGCTGCGGGAGTCGTACGAGCGCTGCCGGCGCCTGAACGCGACCCACGGGCGGACCTACTACCTGGCCACGCTGCTGCTGCCCGCGTCCAAGCGGCCGTACGTGCACGCGCTCTACGGCTTCGCCCGGTACGCGGACGAGATCGTCGACGACCTCGCCTCCACGCTGACCCCGGCGGAGAAGGCGGAGTGGCTGCGGGACTGGGGCGGCCGGTTCCTGGAGGCGGTCCGGACCGGCTCCTCCGACCACCCGGTCAGCCGCGCGGTGGTGGACACCGTCCGGCGCTGGGACATCCCGCTCGGGCTGTTCGAGGACTTCCTCGCCTCGATGCGGATGGACCTCACGGTCTCCGGCTACGAGACGTACGAGGACCTGCTGACCTACGTCTGGGGGTCGGCGGCGGCGATCGGGCTGCAGATGGTCCCGGTGCTGGAGCCGACGGTGCCGCGGGAGATCGCCGAGCCGTACGCGGCCGATCTCGGGATCGCCTTCCAGCTGTCGAACTTCATCCGGGACGTCGGCGAGGACCTGCGCCGGGGGCGGGTCTATCTGCCGGGCGAGGACCTCGCGCTGTTCGGGGTCGACCGGGAGCGGTTGGCCCGGGGGGTGGTGGACGGGCCGGTCCGGCGGCTGCTGGCGTACGAGATCGCGCGGACGCGGGAGCTCTACCGGGCCGCGGCGCCCGGCGTCCGGCTGCTCGACCCGACCAGCCGGGACTGCATCCGGACCGCCGTCCGGCTCTACGGCGGGATCCTGGACGAGGTCGAGCGGGCCGACTACCAGGTACTGGACCGGCGGGTGTCGGTCGGGCCGGCGCAGCGGATCCGGGTCGCGGTGCCGGGTCTGGCGCGCGCGTACGCAGCCCGTCGCTGAGCGGGGGTTCCCGCCGGTGCGCGCCCCATCGGGTGCGCCCCCGCTGAGCGGGCTCCCGGGGGCGGCGCCCCGCGGGAGCGCGGGCTCCGCAGTCCCCGCCCCGGCCGGGTGCGCGGCCCCGCTGAGCGGGCCCCCGCGGGAGCGCGGGCTCCGCAGTCCTCCGCCCCGCCGGGTGCGCGCCCCGGCCGAGCGGGCCCCGCGGGTGCGTGCCCCGCGCTGAGCGCGTGCCCTCGCCGGGTGCCGCGCCTCCGCTGAGCGGGGCCCTGCGGGTGCGCGCCGCCGGCGCTGAGCGACGCCGGCAGCCCGGGCGCTGACGGGTGGGATGCTGGCTGGGATGGCGACTTTCGCGCTGGTGCACGGGGCCTGGCACGGCGGCTGGTGCTGGGATGCGGTCGCGGCCGAGCTGAATGCTCGCGGGCACCGCTGCGTCGCGCCGGACCTGCCGATCGGCGACCCGGAGGCCGGCGCGGCCGAGTACGCCGCGGTGATCGACGACGCGCTGGCCGGCGAGACCGACGTGGTGCTGGTCGCGCACTCGCTGGCCGGCCTGGTCGCGCCGCTCGTCCGGCCGGTGCGCCGGGTCGTCTACCTGGCCGCGATGCTGCCCGAGCCCGGCCGCAGCGTGGACGAGCGCGCGAAGGCCGGCGAACGGATGACCCGCCGCGGGATCGGGCGCGGCCAGACCGCCAACCCGGACGGCTCGACGCAGTGGCTCCCGGACGCCGCCGTCGAGTGGCTCTACCCGGACTCTCCCCCGGCGGTCGCCCGGGCGGCCGCCGGAGCGTTGCGCCCGCAGCACTGGCGGATCACGGCCGAACCCGGCCCGGTGGCCGAGCGGCCGTCCGGAACCTACCTGCTCTGCCGGGACGACAGGATCATCGACGCGGACTGGGCCCGGTCGGCGGCGCCGGCCGAGGTGGTCGAGCTCCCCGGCGACCACTCGCCGTTCCTCGCCCGGCCGGGCGAGCTGGCCGACCTGCTGACCGGCTGACGCCGCGGCGGCCCAGCCAGACCCAGGTCGAGAGCGTCAGCGTCACCATCGCGTACCCGAACAGCAGGTCCTCCACCGGCGCGTACGCGATCCGCCAGCCCAGGATCGCGGCCGGGGCGTAGCGGACGATGTCGAAGCCGGTGAGGATCCCGTTGGTGACCAGCTGGAAGAACACCACGATCGTGTACGCGGTCCAGTACGTCCGGCGCCGGATCAGCCAGGTCCGCAGCACGACGGTGTCGACCAGCAGCGCCCCGGCCACGCCGATCAGCGCGAGCTGGGTGTAGGTCACCCCTCGTCCCCGACCGGCCACCTGCGGACCGCACGCACCGCCTCGAAGGCGAGGATCGCGCAGGTCGGGGTGACCAGGAAGAACAGCACCTCGTCCAGCGGCAGCCGGCCCGGCAGCAGCAGCCCGGTCATCCGGTGCAGGTCGTACGTCCAGTGGCCGGCGTGGATCGCGTACAGGTCCCAGGCGCTGAAGACGACCAGGGTGGGCAGCAGGGAGAGCAGCCAGCGCCGCCAGCGGGCGTAGACCCGGGTCCGCAGCACGATCTCCAGCGGGGCGGTGCCGAGCAGGCAACCGGCCAGGACCGCGACGTAGGCGAGATGGCTCACAGCCGGGCCCGCAGCGCCCGGGCCGCGGCCTCCGGGTCGGCGGCCGCGGTGATCGCCCGGACCACCACGACCCGCCGGGCGCCGGCCTCGATCACCGCGTCGAGCCGGGCCTCGTCGATCCCGCCGATGGCGAACCAGGGACGGGTGGCGACGTGGGCCGCGTACCGGGTCAGGTCCAGGCCCGGGGCGGGGCGGCCGGGCTTGGTCGGGGTCGGCCAGGTCGGGCCGACGCAGAAGTAGTCGACGTCCGGCTCCTTCTCGGCCGCGTCGACCTGGTCCCGGTCGTGGGTCGAGCGGCCGACGAGCGGGCCGGCGCCGATGATCCGGCGCGCGGCCGGGACAGGGAGGTCGTCCTGGCCGAGGTGCAGCACGTCCGTGTGTGAGACGGCCGCGAGGTCGGCGCGGTCGTTGACGGCCCAGAGCGCGCCGTGCCGGCGGGCGGCGTCGGCGAACACCTCCAGCAGGGCCAGCTCCGCGCGCGCCTCCAGCCCCTTCTCCCGCAGCTGCACGATGTCGACGCCGCCGCGCAGGGCCGCGTCCAGGAACTCGGCCAGGTCGCCCTGCGCGCGCCGGGAATCCGTGCAGAGGTAGAGCTTCGCGCCGGCCAGCCGCTCCCGGCTATCCACCGGCGACCGCGCGGACCAGCTCCAGGCGGTCGCCGTCGGCCAGCACGACGGCGTCCATCTCCGAGCGGACCAGGGCGTCGCCGTTGCGCTCGACCACGATCGACCCCGGCCGCAGGCCGAGCTGCTCGATCAGCGCGACCAGGCCGAGGCCCTCGGGCAGGTCGCGGTCGTCGCCGTTCACGGTCACCCGCATCACAAGGCCAATGCCTGGGCCCGCCGTTTGACCTCGCGGCTGCGGTCGGCCTGCAGCGCGTCCACCGGCGTCCCGGGCAGCGAGTCGTCCGGGGTGTGCAGCCAGCGGATCGCGGCCTCGTCGTCGTACCCGCCGTCGTGCAGCAGGGTCAGCACGCCGGTCAGGCCCTTGACCACCGTGTCGCCGGCCACGAACTTGGCCGGGATCCGCAGCACGCCGTCGCGCCGCTGCCCGGCCAGGCCGCCCTCCCGCAAGAACTGATGCACCTTCGTCACCGAGACCCCGAGCCGCTCGGCCACGTCCGGGACGGTCAACCACTCGAACTCCGTACTCACGCCGTCCAGCGTGCCATGCCGCCTCCGGCGCCGCGGCCCCACCCACCGCAGGCCGGCCGCACCCGCGGCCGGGACCCGCGCGGTCGGGGCCGCGGGGCCTCTGCCACGCAGCCGGGCGCTGACCGCCGGTCGGTCAGCAGGGCCGGGACCCGACGCCACGCGGCCACCGGGCCGCCGGACACGGCCGGGCGGCCAGGCCGCCGGACCCGGCCGAGCCACCGAGCCACCGGACACGGCCGGTGGCTCGGGCCACCGGACCACAGCCGGACCACCGAGCCACCGGACCACAGCCGGACCACCGGACCACCGGACACGGGCGGGGGCGGCGGGGCGGCGGAGGCGGGTGGGGCGCCGACGCTCGGGCGGGTCGGTGAATTCGGGGGCGATCGGCGGCGGGGTTACCAGCTGCTGGAGGAGCCGCCGCCGGAGGAGTGGCCGCCGCCGAAGCTGCCCGAGGAGTGGTGTGAGGAGGACGAGCTGTGGTGCGAGGACGAGCTCGACGACCCGAACGAGCCGAAGGACCGGTACGAGCGCCGCCGCCGATAGGAGTCGTCGTCGGTGCCGTCGGTGTGGCCGGACCTGCGGGCCAGCGACATCACCCAGCCGACCACCGCGATCCCGACCAGCAGCAGGATCCAGAGCCAGGCGGCATTGCCGGAGCCGCCGTCGCCGTCGACGGCCTCCGTGGTCTGGTCGCCGAACAACGGGTCGGCGTCCAGCCCGTCGGTGGTCCCGGGCGCGGCCAGCGGGGTGGTGAGCACGTCGTGCCCGAGCGCGGTCCGGATCCCGTCCAGCCCGGCCAGCACGGCGTCCTCGGTCCGGCCCTGCTTGAGCAGCGGGGTGATCGTGCCGCCGATGATCTCGCTGGCCTGCCCGTCCGGCAGCCGGCTGCGCAGGCCGTCGCCGGTCGCGATGCGCAGCCGGTGGTCGTCCAGCGCGATCACCAGCAGCACGCCGTTGTTCTCGGTCTTCTGGCCGACGCCCCAGGCGTTGAACAGCCCGGTCGACCAGTCCTCGATCGAGGCGTCGCCGGTGGTCGGCACCAGCGCGACCGCTGTCTGGTCCTTCTCCGGGCTGGCCTTCTCGTCGGCGTCCAGGACCGAGGTGATCCGGGCGCAGGTCGCGGCCGGCAGCGTCGAGGTGGTGTCGACACAGACCGCAGGGGCCGGGTACGCCGTGGCTCCGGGCGGAGCGGTCGCGGCCGGCGTCGGCGCGGCCAGGGCCGTCGTGGCCGGCGTCGGCGCGGCCAGGGCCGTCGTTGCCGGCGTCGGCGCGGCCAGGGCCGCGGCCGGCCCGAGCAGGATGACGGCGGCTGCGGCGGCGAGCGCGGTGATCGTGCGGCGCACGGCGTCCTCCGGGGACAAGCGACGAATCGGACGGTCCGGGCACTGCGACGGTAGCGGGTCGTCTCCGGTTCGTACCCACATTGACCCACCCCTGTCCGCCATCGGCCATCCCGCCCACCCCCGCCGCGGCCCGGGTGAGGGGCACCGCGGACCCGCCGCCGGACCGCTCGGGGGCCACTCCTGGGCCAGCCCTCCGGCCTACCGTCGTCGAGCCGGTGGTGCGGCCCGATGGTGTCCATCGGAAGCGATACCACTCAGAGTGGTAGTTACCTCTGGGAGTGGTACGGCTCCGACGGGACACCGTCCCGTCGGAGCCATTCCTCAGGGCACCCCGCGCGACCGGCTCCGGCCCCCAGGCGCGGCCGCCTCAACCGCCGGCACACACCCGAGTCCCGCCACCGCCGAGCAGGCCCGCCACCGCCCGACCACGCCCCACCGCCCGGGCAAGGCCCCGCCACCGCCCGGCAAGCCCCCGCCACGTCCGACAGCCGGGCAGGCCCGCCACCCCCCGACAGGCCGGCAGGCCCGCCACCGCCCGGGCGGACCCAGGCAGGCCCCGCCACCCCCCGACAGGCCGGCAGGCCCCACCACCGCCCGGCAGGCCGGGCAGGCCCCACCACCGCCCGGCAGGCCCGGGCAGGCCCCACCACCCCCGGACGGGCCCGGGCAGGCCCCACCACCACCGGACGGGCCCGGGCAGGCCCCACCACCACCGGACGGACCCGGGCAGGCCCCACCACCACCGGACGGACCCGGGCAGGCCCGGGCGGAGCCGGGGTCAGGTGGTGCGGAGGGGGATGCCGGGATCGGCGAGGCGGGCGGGATCGGGGACCGCGCCGGCGTCGATCCCCTTGCGGGCCTGGGTCGCGTCCCGCGGCCGGTCCACCGCGAGCAGCCCGGACAGCCGCCCGCCGGAGTCCAGCCAGACCGCGGACCAGCCGGTCGCG
>DASYKU010000003.1 GCA_035995165.1 Mycobacteriales bacterium | reverse complement strand
GGCAGGCCTCGAGAAAGTCCGGGTCATAGCCCCAGACCCCCTTGCTCCGCAGCGCCAGCGCACTGATCTCCCCGGCGTCCTCCGGCCGGCCCACCCGAACGATCACCACCTCACCGTAGGTGTTCGCTGAGCGCGGCCGTCCTGGACTTGTACTCGGCACCAGGTATCCGGCACATGGTCTTGCACAGATGGGTCACGCGATGCTGGCCGTTGTCGCTTGTCGGTGCGAGCGCCGGCATCTCAACGGGGATCAGACCAAGTGTCCCAAATACGATGATCGAAACGTTACGTCACAATTGGTACGGTTCCGAACGTCGAGCACGCTCACGCGGCGTCCGGAAGGGGAGAACGGCGATGCCGAAGGACGCTCCCAGGCCGATCGAGCTACCTGACGGGGTCTGGCGAGACGACGAGGTGCTCGAGCATGTTGGTCGACACGGGGCGGGTGCGTGGGCTGACGTTGCATCTGACCCGGCTGTCAGCCGACTCGACCGAGCTGTTCGGGCGACCAGTGGACCCGGAGGATGTGCTGCGCCGGGTCCGGGCGGCGATCGCCGACCGGGTGGGTGCGTCGGTCGTACGGGTGACCGTCTGAGCGGCGGACTTCGTTCTGCGGCGGCCGGCGGACGCCGTCGACGTCCGGGTAGTGGTGACGTTCCGTACGGCGCCCGCGCCCCCGACCGGCGCGCTCGCGCTGGGCACGATCGCTTTCGCCCGGGAACTACCTCGGGTCAAGCACGTGGGTCTGTTCGGTCAGCTCTCGGAGCCGGCGCTCGGCGCAGCAGGCCGGTTTCGACGATGCCTTGCTGGTCGGTACCGACGGGAACGTCTCGGAGGGGGCCCTCTGGAATGTGGGCTTCGTCCGCCCGGACGGGCAGGTGATCTGGCCGGGTTCGGACGCGCTGCCCGGGGTGACGCTCGCCCTGGTCCGAGCCGAGTACGAGCGGTGCCATCCGGGCGAATCCTCCGAGCAACCGGTGCCCGCGGCGACCCTGGGCGAGTACGCGGCCGCTTTCACCACCAACGCGGTCGGCGGGGTTCGGCCGGTGCACCGGATCGACAAGCACATCCTCGATCCGGCGTCACCGGTCGTCGCCGAGATGGCCCGCTGCTATGCCGACGTCGAGCCCGAGCCGATCTAGCGCCAGCCGCAGGCTCGACGGGTTGGCGGTGGGAGGGTGGGGTGATGGAGTTCGTTGCTGCTGCGACGTCGGGTGAGGTTGGGCGGCGGGCGGCGGGGGTGGCGGTGCTGCCGATCGGGAGTTTCGAGCAGCACGGGAGCTTCCTGCCGCTCGGCACCGACACCGTGGTGGCGAGCGCGATCGCCGGCCGCATCAGCGCGGAGAACGATCTCTTCTTGCTGCCGCCGGTCACGATCTCGTGCTCGCACGAACACAGTGCATTCCCGGGAACGGTCAGCATCAGCGCCGGCACGCTCGCCGCCGTCGTCCGCGACATCGCCGCCAGCCTCGACCGGTCCGGGGTCACCAAGCTGGTGCTCGTCAACGGGCACGGCGGCAACTACGTGCTGTCCAACGTCGCGCAGGAGGCCAACGTCGGCGCGCGCCGGATGCTCCTGTTCCCGGGCCGCGCGGACTGGGACGCCGCGCGGGCGGCGGGTGGTCTGGTCACCTCGACGTCGGCGGACATGCATGCCGGCGAGTTGGAGGTGTCGATCCTGCTCGCCGTCCGGCCCGATCTGGTCGGCGCCGCGTACGCCGATCCGGCCTCGGACACCGACGCACCCGACCGTCCCGACCTGCTGATGCTCGGGATGCAGGCGTACACCCGCAACGGCGTGATCGGTCGGCCGTCGCTCGGCACCGCGGCGAAGGGCCACGCCGTGCTGGACAGCCTGAGCCGGTCCTTCCGCCCGCACGTCGTCCTGCTCGCCTAGCGACCGGCCGACGCCGGCCGCGACCATGGCGCCGCCATCCCGAGGCGGCGGCGGCGATTGACGGCGGCTGCCGGGCGTTCCCTGCTGGACCGCGATCACGACCCACGACCGCGGGTCCGTGCCCGGCTGGGGCTGCGGCGGCGGGGGTGTGTGCGCGGAGGTGTACCACTCTCGGTGGTAATTACTACGGGGAGTGGTAGCGCCCGGGACCGAGTGTGTCCCGGCTCGGGCGCGCGGCAGGCCGACGGTCACCGATTCGATCCACGACGACAGCTCCGGCTCCGCCCTCGTCGGGAGGCCGGAGCTCGACGCCCTCGGCGAGGAAGCGGCAGCCGGCCCCGGCCGGGGCTGGCCGGACCGCGGCCCGCCGGCGACCACCGGCCCGGGAGCCGGGCCCGGGGGCTGGGAGCCGGGGGCTGGGAGCCGGGGGCTGGGAGCCGGGGGCTGGGAGCCGGGGGCTGGGAGCCGGGGGCTGGGGGCCGGGGGCCGGGGGCCGGGAGCCGGGGGCCGGGAGCCGGGGCCGGCAGCCCAGGCCCGCCGAGGCGCTGACCGCGATCGCCCCGCCCGGAGCCGCCTCGGCGGCGAGGCGGACCTCGCCCGCGGCGACCGCTACCAGCCGCGGGTGCGCCAGGTGGGGACGGAGAGGCGTTCGGTGCCGACCGTGGTGTCCTTGCCGTGGCCGGGGTAGACCCAGGTCGAGTCGGCATAGAGACCGAAGATCCGCTCCTCCAGGTCGTTCATCAGCGAGGTGAACCGCTCCGGGTCCTTCTCGGTGTTGCCCGGCCCTCCCGGGAACAGCGAGTCGCCGGTGAACAGGTGCACGACGCCGGCGGACGGGTCGGTGTAGGCGAGCGCGATCGAGCCGGGCGTGTGCCCGCGCAGGTGGATCACCGACAGCGCCGAGGACCCGAACGGGATCGTGTCGCCGTTGCGGACCTCGCGGTCCACCGGGACCGGCAGCTCGGACGCGTCCAGGCGGTGCGCGACCGTCCTCGCGCCGGTCGCCGCCGTCACCGCGGCCAGCGCCTGCCAGTGGTCGCCATGCCGGTGGGTGGTGACCACGGTGCCGAGCGGGATGCTGCCGACCATCGACAGCAGCCGGTCGCCCTCGTTCGCCGCGTCGATCAGCAGGCCCTCGCCGGTCGCCCGGTCCACCAGCAGGTACGCGTTGTTGTCCATCGGGCCGACCGACATCTTGGTGATCGTCAGCCCGTCCAGCTCGCGCTCGTCGGCAGCTCCGCCGGCCGTCACGTCCCCGGTGTAGGTCATGCCCCGATCCTGCCGTACGGCGTACCCTCGGGCTCCACGAGGGAGGTGCGCGATGGCGTACGAGACCGGAGCACCACCGCCGCCCGATCTGCCCGATCCGATCACGGTGACCTATCACGTCGAGGACCAGCCGGATCAGATCCAGGACGCGCCGCGCGTCCCGGCCGCCCGGCCCGCCCGCGGCTTCGATGCGACGACCCAGATCAACGGGATCATGGGACCGCCGCCCGGGACCAGGACGTACCGGCTGCGCGGCATCGAGACCACCGAGGCGGACTGAGCGAGCCGTGTTCGAGGGGTTCACCGACGGCTCCCGCCGCGCGGTCGTGCTGGCCCAGCAGTCGGCCGTCGACCTGCGGCACCGCATGATCGCGGCCGAGCACCTGCTGCTCGGCGTCGCGATCGCCGAGCCCGGTGCGGCGGCGGCCGCGCTCGCCGAGCTGGAGGTGACGCCGGACCACCTCCGGAAGGCGGTCTTCCGGGTCGTCCCGCCCGGCTCGTCGATTCCCCGGGCCGGCCACATGCCCTTCACCGACGCCGCCAAGAAGGCGATGGAACTGGCGCTGGAGGAGGCGGCGCGGTTCGACGCCGAGGCGATCGACACCGGGCACGTCCTGCTCGCGCTGCTGCGCGGCGGCGGTGACGAGCTGCCGGCCGTGCTCGCCGCGGCCGACCTGGACGCGGCGGCGCTCCGGCCGGCGGTCGAGCGGCAGCTGGAGGGGCGCCCCCCGGAGCCGCGCCCGAGCCAGCTCGACCGGATCGAGGCCCTGCTGACCGACGTGCTGGCCCGGCTGGAGCGGATCGAGTCCGGGTCGGACCGCCCCTGACCTGGGCGTACCCGTTCCGGGAAGAAACTGTCGGACCCCGCCGCTACCGTATTGCCGACCTTCCCTCCCGTCGGCCGGAGAGAGAAACACCCTGTGGCAGACCGTCTCGTCGTGCGCGGAGCGCGTGAGCACAACCTGAAGAACGTTGACCTCGACCTGCCCCGGGACAGCCTCATCGTGTTCACCGGGCTGTCCGGGTCGGGCAAGTCCAGCCTGGCCTTCGACACGATCTTCGCCGAGGGCCAGCGTCGCTACGTGGAGTCGCTGTCGGCGTACGCGCGGCAGTTCCTCGGGCAGATGGACAAGCCCGACGTGGACTTCATCGAGGGCCTGTCCCCGGCGGTCTCGATCGACCAGAAGTCGACCTCCCGCAACCCGCGGTCGACGGTCGGCACGATCACCGAGGTCTACGACTACCTCCGGCTGCTCTACGCGCGCGCCGGCCACCCGCACTGCCCCGAGTGCGGCCGCCCGATCAGCCGGCAGACCCCGCAGCAGATCGTCGACCGGGTGCTGGAGATGACCGAGGGCACCCGGTTCCAGGTCCTCGCGCCGGTGATCCGCGGCCGCAAGGGTGAGTACGCCGACCTGTTCAGCGAGCTGCAGACCAAGGGCTTCTCCCGGGTCCGGGTCGACGGCGTGGTGCACAGCCTGACCGAGCCGCCGAAGCTGAAGAAGCAGGAGAAGCACACCATCGAGGTGGTCGTCGACCGGCTCGTGGTCCGCGACTCCTCCAAGCGGCGGCTGACCGACTCGGTCGAGACCGCGCTCGGCCTGGCCGGCGGGCTGATCGTGCTGGAGTTCATCGACCGGGCCGAGGACGACCCGGAGCGGGAGCGCACGTTCTCCGAGCACCTGGCCTGCCTGTACGACGACCTGTCGTTCGAGGCGCTGGAGCCGCGCTCGTTCTCCTTCAACTCGCCGTACGGGGCCTGTCCGGAGTGCACCGGGCTCGGCACCCGCAAGGAGGTCGACCCGGAGCTGGTCGTGCCGGACCCGGAGCGGACGCTGCGGGAGGGCGCGATCTCGCCGTGGGGCAACGGCCAGACCGCGGAGTACTTCCTGCGGCTGCTCACCGCGCTCGGGGACGCGATCGGCTTCACCGTGGACACGCCGTGGGAGAAGCTGCCGGCCCGGGCCCAGAAGGCGATCCTCTACGGGCACGACACCCAGGTGCACGTCCGCTACAAGAACCGGTACGGCCGGGAGCGCGCGTACTACGCCTCGTACGAGGGCGTGGTGCCGTTCCTGGAGCGGCGCCACACCGAGACCGACTCCGAGTTCTCCCGCGAGAAGTACGAGGGCTACATGCGGGAGGTGCCCTGCCCGGCCTGCGGCGGGGCCCGGCTCAAGCCCGAGGTGCTCGCGGTGACGCTCGGCGGCAAGTCGATCGCCGAGGTCTCCGGCTACTCGATCGGTGCGGCCAGCGAGTTCCTGCACGGGCTGACGCTGTCCGAGCGGGAGCGGATGATCGCCGAGCGGGTACTCAAGGAGGTGCACGCCCGGCTGGGGTTCCTGGTCGACGTGGGCCTGGACTACCTCTCCCTGGACCGGCCGGCCGCGACCCTGGCCGGCGGCGAGGCGCAGCGGATCCGGCTGGCCACGCAGATCGGCTCCGGCCTGGTCGGCGTGCTCTACGTGCTGGACGAGCCGTCGATCGGCCTGCACCAGCGGGACAACCGGCGGCTGATCGACACGCTGCTGCGGCTGAAGTCGCTGGGCAACACCCTCATCGTGGTCGAGCACGACGAGGACACCATCAAGATCGCCGACTGGGTGGTCGACATCGGCCCGGGCGCCGGCGAGCACGGCGGCGAGGTCGTCGTGTCCGGCACGGTCGAGGACCTGCTGGCCAGCGAGCGGTCGCTGACCGGGGCCTACCTGTCCGGGCGGCGGCAGATCCCGGTGCCGGCCGGTCGCCGGCCGGTGCTCCCGGGCCGGGAACTGGTGGTCGAGGGCGCCCGCGAGCACAACCTGCGCAACATCGACGTGACGTTCCCGCTCGGCGTCTTCACCGCGGTCACCGGGGTGTCCGGCTCGGGCAAGTCCTCGCTGGTCAACGACATCCTCTACACGACGCTGGCGAACAAGCTCAACGGCGCGCGGATGGTGCCCGGCCGGCACAAGCGGGTGCGCGGCGTGGAGGAGCTGGACAAGATCGTCGGCGTGGACCAGTCGGCGATCGGGCGGACCCCGCGGTCCAACCCGGCGACGTACACGGGCGTGTTCGACCACATGCGGCGGCTGTTCGCGGAGACGACCGAGGCGAAGATCCGCGGCTACCAGCCGGGCCGGTTCTCCTTCAACGTCAAGGGCGG
>DASYKU010000002.1 GCA_035995165.1 Mycobacteriales bacterium | reverse complement strand
AGCCGCCCCAGCACCCCGGCCAGCCGGTCGTACGAGCGCCGGTCGATGACCGCGCCGCCGAACACGGACAGGTCGGTGACGTCGCCGTACTCGATCGTCTCGGTGGTCTGCGCGAGCCGGTCCCGCAGCCCGCCGTCCCAGAGCGAGCGGGGCAGGTAGGCCCGGGAGGCGGCCGAGCACTTCTGCCCCTGGTACTCGAACGCGCCCCGGACCAGGCCGGTGGCCAGCGCGGCCGGGTCCGCGCTCGGGTGCGCGATCACGAAGTCCTTGCCGCCGGTCTCGCCGACCAGCCGCGGATATCCCGCGTACGACCCGAGGTTGCCGCCGACGGTGTGCCAGATCTTCTGGAACGTGGCGGTGGACCCGGTGAAGTGGATGCCGGCCAGGTGCCGGTCGGCCAGCGCGACCTCGGAGACGGCCTGCCCGTCGCCGGTGACCAGGTTGATCACCCCGGGCGGCAGCCCGGCCGCCTCCAGCATCCGCATCGTGTGGTGCGCCGCGACCTGCTGGGTCGGCGACGGCTTCCACACCACGGTGTTGCCCATCAGCGCGGGCGCGAGCGGCAGGTTGCCGGCGATCGCGGTGAAGTTGAACGGCGTGATCGCCAGGACGAAGCCCTCCAGCGGGCGGTGGTCCAGCCGGTTCCAGACGCCCGGGCTCGACTGCGGCTGCTCGGCCAGGATCCGCCGGCCGAAGTGCACGTTGAAGCGCAGGAAGTCGATGAACTCGGCCGCGGCGTCGATCTCGGCCTGGTAGCTGGACTTGGACTGGCCCAGGATCGTGGCCGCGGTGATCGTGTCCCGCCACGGGCCGGCGAGCAGCTCGGCCGCCCGCAGCAGCACCGCGGCCCGGTCGTCGAAGGACAGCGCGCGCCAGCCCGGGCCGGCCGCCAGGGCCGCGTCGATCGCGTCCCGGACGTCCTCGCGGGTGGCCTGGGCGCTGGTGCCGAGCACGGCCGCGTGCCGGTGCGGCTGGACCACCTCGTACCGCTCGCCGCCGGCCATCCGCTGCGCGCCGCCGATGGTCGAGGTCAGCTCGACCTGCTCGCCGGACAGCTCCTTGACCCGGGCCTCGAGCCCGGCCCGTTCGGGGCTGCCCGGCGCGTAGCCGCGGGTGGGCTCGTTGACCGGGGTCGGCGGCGTGGTGACGGCATCCATGGGTGTGGCCTCCCGATACGACGGATCGCGCCAGTACGGACTGCCTACCCATTCTCTACCTGGGCGCGCCGCCCCCGGACGAGAGGACCTGGGCCTCCTGCACGTCGACCTGGTCGGTGTGACAGAGCTCCAGCGGGAACACGATCGGGACCACCCAGGGCAGCCGCCAGACCACGATCAGCCAGTTCTTGCAGCCCTCGACGTCGTACGTGCCCGAGACCTGGTAGGTCCAGCTGCAGCTGGAGGCCGAGCGCGGGTCGTCCCGGCCCGGGCGGTACTCGGTGCCGGGGCTGCGGCAGAACGTGTTCCCCTCGGTCTCCCAGGTCGTGCCGAGCCGGACGGCGAAGCCGCAGACGCCGCCGAAGATCGGCAGGCAGATGCCGCGGACGTCGGCCGTGTTGCGGTCCCAGACCCAGGTCGGCAGCTGCGCGACCAGCGCGTCCTGGTGGGTCGGGCTGGTGGTCAGGTCCGGGGTGAAGTCCAGCCAGTGGTCGAACGCACCGAGCCGGGACGGCGGGTTCTGCGGCTGGCGCGGCTTCTTGTCCTGCGCCGACCAGACCGCGACGACCACGCAGGCGTCGGCGGCGACCGCGCAGTGCGCCTTCGCCTCGCCCACCTGCGGGTAGAGCCGGGCCACCACGAAGGCATCGTCGGCGGTCGCGGCGCAGACGACGTACTTCCACCGGCCCGGACCGGTCGGCGCCTGTCCGGCCCGGGACTGCGCGTTGGCCGCGTCGACCGCGCTGACCGTGCCGTCGACCGGAGCGCAGGCATCGTCCTGGGCGGCGCCGGCGGTCGCGGTCACGCTCGCGTCCGGGTTGGCCGAGCCGATGTAGTCGCCGTCGCCGACGATGCCGCCGTCGCCGATCACGCTCGGGTCCGCGTACGCCGCGGTGCCGCCGAGGCTCGCGAGCAGCGCCGCGACCACGACCAGCCCGGTCCGCCTCAGCATGCGACCTCGGACTCGCCCTTGCCGGTGGTGGCCACCACGTACCACTGGGCACCTCGTCTCTGCAGCGTCGTGAGCAGGCGGTCCTCGGTCGGTACGTCGTTGCGGTAGCCGCGCGGGGCCCGCGGGCGCCCGGTCGCGGCGTCATAGTAGGTGCCGGCCGGTCCTCTGATGCAGTCCTCGACCTCCGCGTTGCCGTCCGTCCGGTAACGCAGTCGCGGCTCCAGCGTGAACGTCGTCCGCTGCACGATCCCCTCCGCGCCGAGCTTGCGGATGCTGGCCCGCTGCGCGCCGAGGATCGGGTCGACCGCGAACCGGGCCAGGGCGGGGTCGTCGGCGTCGCCCGTCGCGTACGCGGTCTGCAGGGCGGTCCACCAGCCGCGGTAGACGGCCAGCACGTCGGCCTGGTCGGCGGTCGCGCTCGGCGTCGTCGTGGGCGCGGCCGTGGCGGAGGTCCGCGGCGGCAGCTCGGTGCCGGCGGTCCGGGTCGGGAGCGCCGCGTTTCCGCCCGCGCCGGACGCACACCCGGAGCAGGCCAGCACTAGCGCGGCGGCGACCACCACCCGACGCGTCGTCGGCACCGGGCCACCTTAGGAACCCGGGGACGTCCGGTACAGGCCTTCGCGTACGGATCACCCCTCTGAACCGTGTCCGGCGGCGGCCCGTGGTTGCGTTCGCAGCGAATCGGGAGGCCGGCGGCGCAGTGGTGAGACAGGACGAGCGCGGCCCCTTCCGCGCCGCGCTCGGGCGCGCCCGGGCCGCCGCCTACCCGCCGGGCGAGTACGTGGGCCAGGAGAGCTTCATGCGGGCCGACGAGATCCTGCGGCTGGCCCTGCAGGCGGGCATCGGCCCCGGGGTCGAGGTGCTCGACCTGTGTTGCGGTGTCGCCGGGCCGGGCCGGTTCATCACGGCCGAGCTGGGCTGCCGCTACCTCGGGGTCGACGGCTCCGCGAGCGCGGTGGAGATCGCCCGCGGGCTCGCCGGCGACCTGTCCTGCCGCTTCGAGCAGCGGCACCTCCCGCCGCTGCCGGACAGCCGCGTCGACGTCGTGCTCCTGCTGGAGACCATCCTCGCGTTCCCCGACAAGCGGACGCTGCTGGCCGGCGTCGCCAGGACGCTGCTGCCGGGCGGCCGATTCGCCTGCACGGTCGAGGAGGGCCGGCCGCTGACCCCGGCCGAACAGGGCGACATGCCCGACGCCGACACCGTCCGGCTCGTCGAGCTGGCCGAGCTGACCGCCCTGCTCGACGAGGTGGGGTTGACCGTCACGTGGCAGGAGGAGAACACGAAGGAGCACCAGGCGACGGCGGCGGCGCTGCTGGGGTCGTACCGGGCCCACGCGGCCGAGATCGCCGGCCAGGTCGGGACGCGGGCGGTGCACGAGCTGATCGCCGCGCACCAGCTCTGGAGCGACTGGCTCGGGAGCGGGCGGGTCCGCAAGTTCGCGCTGGTGGCCGAGAAGCGCCGGGGCTAGCGGTCGAGGTCGGCCCAGACCGCGGCGTGGGTCGGAGGCCTCGCGCACGGCCGACGTCCTAGGGGGAGGATCACCCTCGTGCTGGGACTACCCGACGAGGTCACCGCCTGTCTGTTCGACCTGGACGGCGTCCTCACCGACACCGCGGCCGTGCACAACAAGGCCTGGACCGAGATGTTCGACGGCTTCCTGAAGCAGCGCGGACAGGCGCCGTTCGACCCGGACGCCGACTACCCGCGCTACGTCGACGGCCGGCCCCGCGCGGACGGCGTCCGGGCGTTCCTGGACAGCCGCGGGATCACGCTGCCCGACGGCGACCCGGACGACCCGCCCGACGCCGAGACCGTGCACGGGCTCGGCAACCGCAAGAACGACCTGCTGCTGGCCGCGATCGACCGCGACGGCGTCGAGGTCTTCGACGGCTCCCGCCGCTACCTGGCTGCCGCCCGCGACGCCGGGCTGCGCCGCGCGGTGGTCTCCTCCAGCGCCAACACCAAGCAGGTCCTCTCGGTCACCGGCCTGGACGAGTACGTCGAGGAGGTCGTCGACGGCACCGAGCACCTGCCGGGCAAGCCCGCCCCGGACAGCTTCCTGGCCGCCGCGGAGCGGCTCGGCGTCGAGCCCCGGCAGGCCGCGGTCTTCGAGGACGCGACCGCCGGGGTGGAGGCCGGCCGGGCCGGCGACTTCGGGTGCGTGATCGGGGTCGACCGGATCGGCCACGCGGCGGACCTGCGCGAGCACGGCGCGGACGTCGTGGTCGGCGACCTCGCAGAGCTGCTCCGGTGAGCCACCGCGCGCAGTTCCCGGTCGAGCCCTGGCGGATCCGCGAGACCCACCTGGATCTGGACCGGCTGGCCCGCAGCGAGTCGGTGTTCGCCCTGTCCAACGGCCACCTCGGGCTGCGCGGCAACCTCGACGAGGGCGAGCCGCACGGCATCCCCGGCACGTACCTGGGCTCCTTCTACGAGCTGCGCCCGCTGCCGTACGCGGAGACCGGGTACGGCTACCCCGAGTCCGGCCAGACCGTCGTCAACGTCACCAACGGCAAGCTGATCCGGCTGCTGGTCGACGACGAGCCCTTCGACGTCCGGTACGGCGAGCTGCACGACCACGAGCGGGTCCTCGACCTGCGGGCCGGCACGCTGACCCGGACCGTGGACTGGAGCTCGCCGGCCGGGCGCCGCGTCCGGGTCCGCTCCACCCGGCTGGTCTCGCTGTCCCAGCGCGCCGTCGCCGCGATCGAGTACGTGGTCGAGCCGGTCGACGGCCCCGTCCGCGTCATCGTGCAGTCGGAACTGGTCGCCAACGAGGCCCAGCCGCAGCAGATGCGCGACGAGGACCCCCGGGTCGCCGCGGTGCTGGACCGGCCGCTGCAGGCGATGGAGCAGGACGTCCGCGACCGCGGCGCGATCCTGGTGCACCGGACCCGGCGCAGCGACCTGCAGATGGCGGCCGGGATGGACCACCTGGTCGAGGCGCCCGGCCGGGTCGACGTGGAGACCGCGGCCGGCGAGGACCGGGCCCGCACCACCGTGGTCTGCGTGCTGCAGCCGGGCGAGCGGCTGCGGCTGGTGAAACTGCTGGCCTACGGCTGGTCCAGCGTGCGCTCCCGCCCGGCCCTGCTCGACCAGGTCGCGGGCGCGCTGACCGGCGCCCGGTTCTCCGGCTTCGAGGGCCTGCTGGCCGAGCAGAAGGACTACCTGGACCGGTTCTGGGACGCCGGCGACGTCGAGGTGGACGGCGACTCCGAGCTCCAGCAGGCCGTCCGGTTCGGCATGTTCCACGTCCTGCAGGCCGGCGCCCGGACCGAGCGGCGGGCCATCCCGGCCAAGGGCCTGACCGGCCCCGGCTACGACGGGCACACCCTCTGGGACACCGAGGCGTACGTGCTGCCGGTGCTGGACCACACCGTGCCGGAGGCGTCCGCGGACGCGATCCGCTGGCGGCACAGCACGCTGGACCAGGCCCGGGGCCGGGCCGGCACGCTGAACCTGGCCGGGGCGGCGTTCCCGTGGCGGACGATCGGCGGGGCCGAGTGCTCGGGCTACTGGCCGGCCGGCACCGCCGCGTTCCACGTCAACGCGGACATCGCCGCCGCGGTCGAGCGGCACCGGACGGTCACCGGCGACGAGTCGCTGCAGGCCGAGTGCGGCGTGGAGATCCTGGTCGAGACGGCCCGGCTCTGGATGTCGCTGGGCCACCACTCCCGCGACGGCGGCTGGCACGTGGTCGGCGTGACCGGGCCGGACGAGTACACGGCGATCGTGCCGGACAACGTCTACACGAACCTGGCCGCGGCGGCGAACCTGCTCGCCGCCGCCGACGCCGTCGACCGGCACCAGGACCGCGGGGCGGCGTTGACGGTCGACGCGGCCGAGGCGAAGTCCTGGCGGGACGCGGCCGACGCGGTGTTCGTCCCGTACGACGACGAGCTGAAGGTGCACCCGCAGTCGGCCGGCTTCACCCGGCTGCCGGAGTGGGACTTCGCCGCGAACGGCACGTACCCGCTGCTGCTGCACGCGCCGTACTTCGATCTCTACCGCAGGCAGGTGACCAAGCAGGCCGACCTGGTGCTGGCCATGCTCTGGTTCGGCGAGCGGTTCAGCGCCGAGGACAAGGCCCGCAACGTCGACTACTACGAGCGCCGTACGGTCCGGGACTCCTCGCTGTCGGCCTGCATCCAGGCCGTGCTCGCGGCCGAGGTCGGGCACCTGGAGCTGGCCCACGACTACACGTACGAGGCCGCGCTGGTCGACCTGCAGGACCTGCACGACAACACCGGCGACGGGCTGCACATCGCCTCGCTGGCCGGGGCCTGGATCGCGCTGGTGTCCGGGTTCGGCGGGCTGCGGGTCTCCGGCGGCGTGCTGGCGCTGGACCCGGCGCTGCCGGCCGGGATCAGCCGGCTCGCCTTCGGGCTGCGCTGGCGCGGGATGCGCCTGGGCGTCGAGGTCGAGGCCGAGCAGGTGACGTACTCGCTGCGGGACGGAACCGGCGGCTCGCTGACCTTCCGGCACGCCGGCGAGGACCTCACCGTGACCGTGGACGCCCCGGTCACCCGGGACCTGCAGCCGCGCGAGCCGCTGCTGCCCGCGCCGCAGCAGCCGCCCGGCCGGGCCCCGCTGCACCGCGGCTCAGCCGACGAGCCGCAGCAGCTGGGCGCCCGCGTCGAAGGCGAAGGGCACGGGCTCCTGCCCGGGGAAGAAGGGACGTAGCTCGGCCCGCAGCCAGGGCGTCACGACCGCGGGGTCCTCGTCGACCAGGTTGGTCTGGGAGAGCAGGTAGGCGACCAGCCCGGCCAGGGTGAACGGCACCTCGTCGCGCCAGCGCTCGGACCGCTCGACCACGAACCGCTCCCCGGGCTCGACGGCGGCCGCCATCGGCCCGCGCGGCGGCGCCGGGTACCGGACCAGGTAGGTGTCCCCGACCCAGCCGACGTACGCGGGATCCGCCGGACGCGCCCCGGCGTGCTCGTAGAGCAGCAGAAGACCGCCGGGCCGCAGCACCCGGGCCACCTCGGCCAGGAACCGGTCCCGGCCGAACCAGTGCACCGCCGAGCTGACCGTGACCAGCTCGACCGACCCGGACGCGACCGGCAGCGCCTCGGCCGAGGCGACCGCGTACGGCAGGCCGGTGTCGGCGCGGGCCCGGGCCACCATCGCCGGCACCAGGTCGGTGCCGACCGCGGGGATCCCGAGGTCGGCCAGGCCGCGGGTGGACAGCCCGGTGCCGCAGGCGACGTCGAGCGCGGAGCGCGGGCGCCGGCCGGCCAGCGCGCGGCCCAGCGTCCGGGCGTGGTGGTAGGGCCGCCCGGCCGCGTACCGGTCGGCGGCGGCTACGAACGGGTTTCCGTAGGTCACGATCCGGCAGTCTGCCCCGACGCCGGGAATCCCGTCGCGGCGTACTGGTTCGATTCAGAAGTGAGCACCGTCGTCGCCGCCCCGCCGGTCCGGACCCGGACGCCCGCCTGGAGCCTGGCCGCTCTGGCGCTGGGCGGGTTCGGCATCGGCACCACCGAGTTCGCGACGATGGGCGTGCTCCCGGACGTGACCGGCGACCTCGGCGCGAGCATCCCGACCGGCGGCCACCTCGTCTCCGCGTACGCGCTGGGCGTGGTCGTCGGCGCCCCGCTGCTGGCCGTCCTCGGCGCCCGGCTGCCGCGCAAGGCGCTGCTGCTCGCGCTGATGGCCGCGTTCGCGGTCGGCAACGGGCTGTCCGCGCTGGCTCCGAGCTTCGGGCTGCTGGAGCTGGCCCGGTTCGGCAGCGGGCTGCCGCACGGCGCGTACTTCGGGATCGCCTCGATCGTGGCCGCCGAGCTGGTGCCGGAGCGGCGCGGGCGGGCGGTGGCCCGGGTGATGCTCGGGCTGACCGTCGCCAACATCGTCGGGGTGCCGCTGGCGACCACGCTCGGGCAGCACCTGGGCTGGCGCAGCACGTACTGGGCGGTGGCGGTGATCGGGGCGGTCGCGGTGGCGGCGATCGCCCGGGCGGTGCCGGCGGTCCCGGCCGCGGACGGCGCCAGCCCGGCCCGGGAGCTCGGCGCGCTGCGGCGCCCGCTGGTGCTGCTCACGCTGGCCGTCGGCGCGGTCGGCTTCGGCGGGTTCTTCGCCGTCTACAGCTACATCTCCCCCACGCTGACCACGCTCTCGGGCTTCTCCGAGTCGGCCGTGCCGCTGGCGCTGGCGTTGTTCGGGCTGGGCATGACCGTCGGCACCGAGGCCGGCGGCCGGCTCGCCGACCGGTTCGTGGTCGGCACGATCGTCACCGGCATGTCGGCCACGATCGTGGTGCTGCTGCTGTTCACCGTCACCGTGCACAACCCGGTCACCGCCGGGGTGACGATCTTCCTCATCGGCGCCAGCGGCTCCCTCACCCTGCCCGCGCTGCAGACCCGGCTGATGGACGTGGCCGGGGACGCGCAGGGGCTGGCCGCGGCCGGCAACCACGCCGCGCTGAACATCGCCAACGCGGTCGGCGCGTACCTCGGCGGGCTCGTCCTCGCCGCCGGGTACGGGTACACCGCGCCGGCCGTCGTCGGTGCCCTGCTGGGTGTCGGTGGGCTGACCGTCCTCGGCGTCTCCCGCGCCGTCGAACGCCGAACCGCCCCGGCGACCCCGCCGGCCCGATCGGCGGAGTCCCCGGCGGCCCGGTCGGCTGAGTCCCCGGCGGCCCGATAGCCGGGCTCGCCAAGGCGTCTCCGGCACCAGGGTGCCGGCCGAGCGCCGGCCCCGCTCGGGCCGGACGTCGTCCCGCGGCGCGATCAGCGCCCGGCCACCGGCAGCACCAGCGCCTACACCGAGGAGTACGGCATCGAGCGGCTGCACCGGGACGCGCACGGCTGGGCCATCGCCGGCGGGACGCCGAACATCCAGCGGATCCGCATCGTCTCCGAGCTGCACCTCGTCGAAGGACGCGGAGTCCGAGGCGCCCTCGGTGATGATGGGCAGCTGCTCGGCCGCCGCGTCGACCAGCGCCGGCCAGCCCGCCGAAGGGCGCGGTCGCGTTCGGTCCGTCATGATCCGTCTCCGTCCCCTCGACTGAACCATAGCTATCATCCGCATGGTCGTCAGCGGGCTGGTAAATGCCGTAGTCCTACGGTGTTTCCGCGTCCCGGCCGTCCCTACGTTCGAGTGCGTCGGGAGTCCACAGAGGACTCCCCGTACGAGGGGATCGAGATGGCGCTCGACCAGGACAAGCTCATGGACTTCGTGCACCGGTTCGTCGGGGACCTGGGCGCGACGATGACCGCCGGCAACGTGGTCGTCGGTCACAAGGCCGGCCTCTACCGCGGGCTGGCCGCGGGCGGCCCGGCGACCGGCGACGAGCTGGCCACGCGGACCGGCACCGACGCCCGCTACGTCACCGAGTGGCTGCGCGGCCAGGCCGCGGCCGGCTACGTGACCTACGACGCGGACGCCCACACGTACTCGCTGACGCCGGAGCAGGCGTACGTGCTGGCCGACCCGGCGGCGGCCGTGCACGCGCCCGGCGCGTTCACCTTCGCCCTCGGCGCGCTCAAGGCCGAGCCGCAGATCACCGAGGCGTTCCGGACCGGCAACGGGGTCGGCTGGCACGAGCACGACGCGGACGTCTTCCTCGGCTGCGAACAGTTCTTCCGCCCCGGGTACGCCGCGCACCTCGTCCCGGAGTGGCTGCCCGCGCTGGACGGCGTGGTCGGCAAGCTCACCGCCGGCGCGAGCGTCGCCGACGTCGGCTGCGGGCTGGGGGCCTCGACGGTGCTGATGGCGCAGGCGTACCCGGTCTCGCGGTTCACCGGCTCCGACTACCACGCCGGCTCCATCGACACCGCGCGCAAGCGGGCCGCCGACGGGGGCGTCGCCGACCGGGCCGGGTTCGAGGTCACCCCGGCGGCCGGCTTCAGCGGCTCCGGCTACGACCTGGTCACCACGTTCGACTGCCTGCACGACATGGGCGACCCGGCCGGGGCGGCCGCGCACATCCGGCAGTCGCTGGCCCCGGACGGGACCTGGCTGATCGTCGAGCCGGCCGCGGGCGATGCGGTGCCGGACAACCTCAACCCGGTCGGCCGGGTCTACTACAACTTCTCGACGTTCCTCTGCCTGCCCAACGCCAAGTCCCAGCACGGCGGGTACGCGCTGGGCGCGCAGGCGGGCGAGGCCGCGATCGAGGCGCTGGTCCGGGAGGCCGGGTTCTCCTCGTTCCGGCGGGCGGCCGAGACCCCGTTCAATCTGGTCTTCGAAGCCCGCCCGTGACGCTGGTGCGGGAAGCTGACGGCATGACGCTGGTCGGCCGGGACGCGCCCCAGGAGGCGCTGCGCGCGCTGCTGCTGGCGATCCCGGCCGACCGGCCTCCGGTCGTGCTCGTCTCGGGGGAGGCCGGGGTCGGCAAGACCACCCTGGTCGACAGCGTCGTCTCCGGCTTCCCGGCCCTGCGGGGGCGGGCCGGGGAGTGGAAGGCGGCGGCGTACGACGTGCTGGCCCAGGTGCTGCGGCAGGGCACCGACCGGTCCCCCGGGCTGGCGCCGGTCCTTCCGGAGCTGGGGCCGGCCGGGCCGCTGGACCGCTCCCGGCTCGCGGCCGCGGTCCGGACCGCCCTGGCGTCCGGGCCGGCCGTGGTCGTGCTGGACGACCTGCAGTGGGCCGACGACGACACGCTCGACCTGCTGCCGGCGCTGGCCGATGCAGTGCGCGGGTCGCCGGTGCTGCTGGTCGGCTGCTACCGCAGCGACGAGCTGCCGCGCGGGCACCGGCTGCGCGGGATGCGGGCGGAGCTGCGGCGGCGGGGGTTGCTGGCCGAGGTCACGCTGGCGCCGCTGGACCGGGTCGCGGTCCGGGAGATGCTGGCCGGGCTGGAGCTCGGTCCCGCGGTCGCGGATGCGATCGCGGACCGGGCCGAGGGGGTGCCGTTCGCGGTCGAGGAGCTGGCGGCGGCGCTGGCCGACGGGGACACCGGCGTGCCGGACGGGATCCGGGAGGCGGTGCTGCTGCGCACCGGCCGGCTCTCCCCGGCATCCCTCCCGGTCCTGGAGGCGGCGGCCGTCCTCGGCACCGAGTTCGACCCCGACGCCGCCCTCGCCCTGGCCCTGTCCGTGTCCCTGTCCGTGTCCCTGTCCGGCACCGCGGCCGACATCGCGGCCGGCCCGGCCGGCATGGCCGACATCGCGGCCGGCCCGCCCGGCGCGGCCGACATCCCGGCCGGCCCGGCCGGCGGAGGCGGCGGGGGCGGCGGGTGGCCGGAGGAGTTGGCGGGGGGTGGGCTCGTCACCGCCGTCACCGGCGGGCGGGCCTCGTTCCGGCACGCGCTGACCCGCGACGCCGTCTACGCCGACATCCCCTGGTCCCGCCGCCGCGCCCTGCACCGGGCCGCCGCGGCCCGGCTCGAGTCCGCCGGTGCCCCGGCCGCACTGGTCGCCGCGCACCTGCTGGCCGCGCACGAGCTGGACCGGGCCCGGTCCGCACTCCTGACGGCGGCGGACGGCTTCCGGCAGGTGCACGCGTACCGGGACGCGGCCGGCGCGCTGCGCACCGCGCTCGACCTCTGGCCGGCCGAGGACGCCGGCCGGCTCGCGGTGGTGGACGGGCTGGCGCAGTGCGCGGAGATGTGCTCCGACCACGCCGAGTCCGTCGTGCTGCTGACCGAGCTGGCGAACGGCTGCGCCTCGCCGCCGGACCGGGCCGGCGCGTACCGGCGACTGGCGCTGGCGCACGAGCTGCTCGGCCAGTGGGACCGCGCACTCGCGGCCCGGGAGGCGGCCGCGCTCGCGTTCGTCGCGGCCGGGCTGCCGGCCGAGTCCGCGGCCGACCGGCTCGCCGCCGCGAACCACCTGCGCTCGGCCGCCAGCTTCCGGGCCGCGCTGGACGTGCTCGACCTGGCCCGGTGCGACGCCGACGCGGCCGACCGGACCGACCTGTCCGTCCGCATCGAGGGCCAGCGCGGGAACCTGCTCGCCCGGGCCGGCCGGACCGCGGAGGGTGTCCGGATCGTGCGGGCCGCGCTCGACCGGGCTCTGGCCGCGGAGCTGACCGGCCCGGCCGCCGAGATCTACCAGCGGCTGGCCGACGCGCTGGAGCACTCCGGCGACCACCGGGCGGCCCGGACCGCCTACGCCTCGGCGTACCAGTTCTGCGATCTGCACGACCAGGACGGCGCCGGGCTCCTCTGCCGGGCCTGCGTGACCGCCGTGCTGTTCTCCTGTGGGGAGTGGGACCGCGCCGCCGACATCTGCCGTGAGGTGCTCGACACCGACGGGCCGCCGCACCCGCGGGCCGTCGCAGCCGGGATCCTCGGGCTGGTGCACGCGATGCGCGGCGCCCCGGCCAGGGCCCGGCCCTGGTTGCTGGAGTCGCGCTCGATCGCGACCCGGACCGAGCTCGTGCCGATGGAGCTGCTGTCGGCCTGGGGCCTGGCCGTGCTGGACGACCAGGCCGGCCGGCCCGGGGACGCCGCCGGGCACGCCGGCGCGATCCTGGATCGGTGGCGCCGCACCGAGGAGAGCCACTACACGGTCCCGGTGCTGCAGTGGGCCTCGACGTTCTTCGCCACGGCCGGGGCCGGGCCGCAGACGCGGGCCTGCGCGGCCGCGCTGGCCGCGATCGCCGGCCGGACCGCCCAGCCCGAGGCCCGGGCCGCGCTCACGCACGCGCTCGGCGAGGCCGCGCTGGCCGACGGCGACCCGGCGACCGCCGCGGCGGAGCTGACCGCGGCGGCGACCCAGTTCGCCGCGCTCGACCTGCCGGTGGCCGCGCTGCAGGCGCAGCACCGGGCCGGCGTCGCGCTGGCCCGGGGCGGCGACCGTTCCGCGGCCGTCGCGATGCTCCGGACGGCGTTGTCCGGGGCGCAGCGGCTGCACGCGGACTACTTCTGCGCCGCGGTGTCGGCCGAGCTGGCCGCGCTGGGCGAGGCGCCGGGCCGGCGGCGGTCCCACTCGAACCCCGGTGGACTGTCCGGCCGCGAGACCGAGGTCATGCGGCTCGTCGCGATGGGCTGCACCAGCAAGCAGATCGCGACCGAACTCTTCCTGTCGCCGCGCACGGTCGAGATGCACGTGCAGAACAGCCTGGTCAAGCTCGGCTGCCGGACCCGGACCGAGGCCGTCCGGCACCTGGCCGAGCTGGGGGTGCCAGGCCGTACGGTTCCGGCATGACCCGCTACCGGTTCCTCGACGCGATGGGCGACGTGGTCGAGGAGGACGAGTTCGCCGACCGGGAGGCGGCGCTGGCCGCGGCCGAGGAGTACGAGGAGGCGGAGGTGTTCCGGGTCGAGTACCTCGGCCCGGACGGCGACTGGCGCTGGGCCGGCGCCCTCAACACCTGAGCCGCCCGGGGCGCCGGCCCCCGGCCGCGCCTACCGTGTCCGGCCGTGCGGGCCGGTCAGTAGCCGGATCCCCCGCCGCCACCGCCGGTCCCGGTGCCACCGCCACCGCCGAACAGCGCGATCAGCAGCACCACCAGCCCGATCACGACGACCACGGCGACGATCGTGATCACCACCGGCCGACGGCTGCTGCCTCCTGGCTTCCGGACGGGATCCGGGTTCTGCTGCGGGCTCTGCACGTCCTCGGTCACGACCGACTCCTCTCGGCCCGGGTCGACGACCCGGTCTCATCCCCGACACGTCCCCCGCCCACCCCGCGGTTCAGATCTGTATCCGCTCGGGATCCGGCCAACTCCTCGGGGCGTAAGCACCTCTGCGGAACGGGGAGTCCGACATGAGCAGTGCCAACCAGATCGCGCTTCACGGCGACGGGATCCGCGTCACCTACTACCCGGGCGGGACAGGCCCGGTCATCGAGGGCAAGGGCCGCGCGCGGCTGTTCTACCAGCACCACGCGACGTCGATGACCTTCCACGACGAGGACGTCACCGAGGAGAAGAACGAGGGGCTCGGCCGGACGGTGACCGTGACGCTGTCCTCGATCCCGGACTTCGGCAGCACCACGTTCACGCTGCTGGTGCCGGAGATCGTCCTGCCGGACGGGACGGACGGGCCGCACGCCTCCGCCCACGTCCGTACGCTCGGGATCACCAGGATCAGCTCGACCACCATCGCCGGACCGGCCGGTCCGGACACGTACGAGGCCGTGCGCCTGCGCGGGACCGCGAGCCTGGTGATGATCCCCGACTGACCCGGGCGGTTGCCGAGGGCGGCGCCGGACGCGACAGTGGCGGGATGAACCGCGCGCTGGCCGTGCTCACCGGCGCCGCCCTGCTCGTGGTCGTGGTCGAGGCGAGCGGGCCGGCCCCGGCGGCGGTGGCCGTCCCGCTCGCGGTCCTGGTCGCACTGCTGTGCGTGCTCGGCTTCCGCTGGGTCCGGTCGCGGGGTCGGGCGGCCGCGGTCGCGTACATCGCGGTCCAGCTCGCGCTCGGGTTCGTGCTCTTCGACGCGGCCCGGGCCGGGACCGGCGCGACCCTGCTGCTGCTGGTGATCGTGATCCAGGCCGTGCTGCTGCTGCCGCGGCCGTGGGCGATCGTGGTCGCGGCGCTGGTTCCGCTGGTGCACGTGGGCATGTCCTGGTCCGACGGGCTGCGCGAGGCCACGATCACCACGGTCGTGGTCGTCTTCGCGGTCGTGCTGGCCTCGCTCTACCTCGACGTGCAGCGGGCCCGGACCGCGCTGGCGGCGGCCAACGAACAGCTGACCGCGTACGCGGAACGGGCCGAGGACGTCGCCACCGCGGCCGAGCGGACCCGGCTGGCCCGGGAGATCCACGACGGGCTCGGGCACCACCTGACCGTCGTGCAGATGCAGGTCCGGGCGGCCCGGGCGGTGCTGCCGGCCGACCGGGACCGGGCCGGCGAGCTGCTGGACAAGGCCGAGGACCAGGCCCGCGCGGCGCTGGCCGACGTACGCCGGTCGGTGGCCGCGCTGCGGGAGCCGTGGGAGACGGTGACCGGCGCGCTGGCGGCGCTGACGGCCGAGTCCGCCGGCGTGGCCGCCGACCTGGAGGTGCGGGGCGAGCCGCGGCCGCTGCCGGCCGACGCCGAGCGGGCGCTCTACCGCGCGACCCAGGAGGCGCTGACCAACGTGCGCAAGCACGCCGGGGCCGGCCGCGCCCGGGTGCTGCTGGACTACTCGCGCGCCGACGTCGTCCGGCTGCGGGTCGAGGACGACGGCCGCGGGTTCGCCGAGCCGCCCGCCGGCGTCGCCGAACCGCCCACCGGCGTCGCCGAACCGCCCACCCGCCTCGCCGGGCTACCCGCCGGCGGGTACGGGCTGACCGGCGTCCGGGAGCGGGTCGGGCACCTCGGCGGCACCGTCGGCCTGGTGTCGCGGCCGGGCGAGGGCGTGACGATGACCGTGGAGCTGCCCGGGTGAGCCGGCCGATCCGGGTGCTCGTCGCCGACGACCAGGCCCTGTTCCGGGAGGCGCTGGTCGCGCTGCTGACCGTCCAGGCCGGCATCGAGGTCGTCGGCGAGGCCGCGAACGGCGAGGAGGCCGTCGCCGCGACCGCCCGCCTGTCCCCCGACGTCGTGCTGATGGACCTGCGGATGCCCGTGCTGGACGGGGTCGGCGCGACCCGGCGGTTGCGGGCCGACCACCCCGGCGTCCGGGTGCTGGCGCTGACCACGTTCGACGGCGACGACGAGGTGTTCCCGGCGCTGCGGGCCGGCGCGGTCGGCTACCTGCTCAAGGACGCCAGCACCCAGCGGCTGGTCGAGGCGGTCGAGGCCGCCGACCGGGGCGAGTCGGTGCTGGCGCCGTCGGTGGCGGCGAAGCTCGTCGCCCGGGTCGCCGCGATGCCGGAGCCGCCCGGGCCCGTACGGCAGCCGCTGGCCGACCCGCTGACCGAGCGGGAGCTGGACGTCCTGCGCGGGCTGGCCGGCGGCCGCAGCAACCGCGAGATCGCCCGGGCGCTGCACCTCAGCGAGGGCACGGTGAAGAACCACGTCAGCACCGTGCTGGCCAAGCTGGGCGCGCGGGACCGGACCCAGGCCGCGCTGCGCGCCTCCGCGCTGGGGCTGCTGAAGTCATGACCACGACCATGACCTTCGGCAGATCCGGCCGGACCCCCGGCTGACCGACCCTTCCGGTGTCAACACGTCACCAGGAGGTCGCCATGCACGTCACCACCGCCCGCCGTCCGGTCCTCGCGTTCGCCGGGCACTATCTGGAGATGATCGTCGCGATGACCGTCGGGATGGTCGCGCTGGCGCCGGTCTGGCGGGCGGTCTGGCCCGCGTACGCCGACCGCCCGGACACCATGGCCCTCGCCATGGCCACCGACATGACCGTCGCGATGGCCGGCTGGATGGCCGTGCGCGGCCACGGCCGGCGCGGCATCACGCTGATGAGCGCGGCCATGGTCGTGCCGTTCGCCGCGCTGGTCGTGCCGTACTGGGCCGGTGTCCTGCCCGGCTCCTTGCTGCTCCCCCTCGGCCACGTGATCATGCTGCCGCTGATGGCCCTGGTGATGCTGCTGCCCTCCGGCCACCGCTGACGTCCGTCCGGAGTGGACGATCCGGAACCGCCCGGGCACGGCCGCCGTACCGGCTTGTGATACCCAAGAGCCGTCGGCAGAGGATGCCGCGATGCGGAGGTTGGAATTCTGATGTGGAATTCGTTCTCGACGGCCGGCCCGGTCAGTGTCTCGGCCCGGATCACGACGTTCCCGGGCGGTGGTGGTGACGAGATCCATGCGTACGTCGCCCGGCCCGACGGCGACGGCCCGTTCCCGGGCGTGGTGCTGGCGCACCACATGCCCGGCTTCGACGAGTTCAGCCAGGAGTTCGTCGAGCGGCTGGCCCGGCACGGCTACGAGGTGATCGCCCCCGACCTCTACTGCCGGTACGGGCACGGCACCCCGGACGACGTGACCGCCAAGGTCCGCAGCGAGGGCGGTGTCCACGACGAGAGCGTGGTCGCCGACTGCGCCGCGGCGCTGGCCTGGCTGAAGACGCAGCCGACCCACAACGGCAAGACCGGCATCCTCGGCACCTGCTCCGGCGGCCGGCACGCGGTGCTCGTCGCCTCGACGGTGCCCGGGTTCGACGCGGTCATCGACCTCTGGGGCGGCGGCGTGGTGGCCGCGCCCGAGGACGCGACCCCGGCCCGGCCGGTCGCGCCGATCGAGCACACCGAGAAGCTGGCCGTCCCGCTGCTGGGCCTGTTCGGCAACGACGACGTGAGCCCGACCGCGGACCAGGTCGACGTGCACGAGGAGCGGCTCAAGGCGGCCGGCAAGGACTACGAGTTCCACCGGTACGACGACGCCGGCCACGGCTTCTTCTACTACCACACCCCGATGTACCGGCAGGAGCAGGCGATGGACGCCTGGAACCGGATCTTCGGGTTCTTCGCCGACAAGCTCCACGCCTGAGGAGGCCGACCATGTGCACGATGATCGCGGTGAGCCATCCGATGACCGGCATGGCCAAGGGCGAGGCCGGCTGGTTCCCGCTGACCCGGGCGACGGTCGGCTACGACCACGCCACCCACAGCGGGGACGAGCACGCGCTGCTGCTCGACTTCACCAACTACGACCTCGGCCTGGACGCGCGGGTCGCGCTGGAGCTCGACCTCGAGTCCGGCCGGGCGCTGCTGGCGCAGCTGCAGGACGCCATCACCCAGGCCGAAGCCAGCGGGGTGTAGGACCGTCGTGACGACCGTCGGTGCCGTTTTCCTGCCTCAGTTCCCGCCCGAGCGGCTGCGCGCGGTCGCGACGGCGGCGGACGAAGCCGGCCTCCCGCAGCTCTGGCTCTGGGAGGACTGCTTCCGGGAGAGCGGCATCGCGGCCGCCGCGGCCGCGCTGGCCTGGACCGACCGGCTCGCGGTCGGGGTCGGGCTGCTGCCGGTCCCGCTGCGCAACGTCGCGATCACCGCGATGGAGCTGGCGACGCTGCACCGGCTGTTCCCGGGCCGGCCGGTGATCGGCGTCGGGCACGGCGTCCAGGACTGGATGGGTCAGGTCGGCGCCCGCGTCGGGTCGCCGCTGACGCTGCTGCGGGAGCAGCTGGATGCGCTGCGGGAACTGCTGGCCGGCCGCCCGGTCACCACCGCCGGCCGGTACGTCCAGCTCGAGAACGTCGCGCTGGACTGGCCGCCCGCCGCCGCCCCGCCCGTCCTGGCCGGCGCCGAGGGGCCGCGCACGCTGCGGCTGACCGGCGCGCACGCCGACGGCACGATCCTCACCGGCGGCACGACCCCGGCCGCGCTCACCGAGGCGCGCGCACTCATCGAGGAGGGCCGCGCCGGCCGGACCGGCCCGCACCCGATCACCGTCTACCTGGTCGCCGCGACCGGCCCGGATGGACAGTCGCGTGTGGACGCCGAGGCGACCCGCTGGGGCTGGCCGTCCGCCGTGGACCGGGCCGCCGTCGGATCGGCCGACGCCGTCGCCGAGCAGGTGGCCCGCTGGGCCGAGGCCGGCGCCGACACGGTCGTCCTCCAGCCGACCGCCGACGAACCCGACCCGGAGTCGTTCGTCGCCTTCGCCGCCGAGGTCAACCGCGCCCTCTGAGGAGTTCGGCGAGATCTCCTGTGGGCAGGGCGATCCAGGCCTCCGTCGCGGCCGCAACCGGCTGCCCGGCCGTCGCCGGTCGGGCACCAGCTCGGCGATCTCCCGAGCGCCCAGGTCGGTCTCCCGCTGCGAGGGCCGCCGCCAGTCCGTCACCCCCGCGACCGCCGTGTTCACCGCCTCGGCCGGCAGATCCACCCCACCGTCGACACCGCCCGACCGTACGGCCCCTCGACCGGGACGTCCGGGTGGATCACACTCGGGCGATGGAACCGGAGCGCATGTCACTGGAGTGGTCGCCGGGCGAACGGCTGACCCCGTGGATCGTGCTCGACCTGCCCCGCGCGGCCTGGGTCGTCGAGCAGCGCGCCGCCGAGCTGACCGACGAGGAACGCCAGACCGTCCGCGACGCCGCCACCCGCCTCCTCGCCGCCGTCACGCCCCCCGCCGCCACCGACGCCGACTAGCCCGGTCCCCATCCGCACGACACGGGTCACGGTCCGCGCGGCGCGAGGTCGAAGGTCCGGGGCGTCGGGGTTCAGCCCGTGAGGCGGTTGATGGCGGCGAGCAGCTCGGAGACCTGGTACACGACGCTGAAGTTCTCCCGCGCGTACGTCTCCGCGACCGGTCCCTTGACCTTCTTCCAGTCCTCGTCGAACGCCTGACCCACCGTCGCGGCCAGGGACGCCGACAGCGCCGCGCGGTCGTCGGTCTCCGGCACCAGCGTGCCGACCGCGGAGGTGACGAAGTCCCGCGGACCGCCCGAGTCGGCGCCGATCACCGGCGTCCCGCAGGCCATGCACTCGATGAACACCAGCCCGAACGGCTCCCGGTACGACGGGAAGCAGCCGATGTCGGCGCAGTTGAACAGCACCGCCAGCTCGTCCTGCGGGCGCGGCCCGAGGAAGTACGTCCGGCGCAGCCCGAGCTCGTCGGCCAGGTCCTGCATCTGGATCTGGGCCTCGATCGGCCCGGAACCCACGACCAGCGTGAGGATCCGGCGGTCCTCCCGCTGCTCGTAGACCGCGGCCGCGCGCAGCAGCGCGTCCAGCCGCTTCCAGTCCGCGAACTTCCCGCAGAACATCACCACCGCGTCGAACCCACCGGCCGGCACGACCGGCTGGGCCGTCCGCCCGGTGCCCAGCGCCGGCTGGGTGGTGAACCCGGCCAGCACCCGTGCGCGGTCCTCGTACGTGCCGGGGAGCCTGTGGAAGACGTCCTGGTTGTAGCCGTTGTGGGAGCGGACCACGTGGTCGCGCGGGAACTCCGGGAACACCCCGAGGAACGCCTCGATCTGCTCGTCGGAGATGGCCGCGACGACGTCCACGCCGTGGTCCGGGTCGGCGTAGTCGAAGATCTTCTCCTGCTGCATGAACGGCAGGAACCGCAGCGGGAACTCCTCCGGCTGGTCGCCGGCGCGCTCGTTGGCGTACATCTTCAGCTCGGTGCCGTGGGCGAAGCACACCACCGTCATGCGGTTGCGCCCGGAGGCGACCCGGCGCCGGTTCACGTCCCGCAGCACCACCGTGTTCATGAACGCGTGGTGCGCGATCGCGAGCTCGAAGGTGTCCCCGGTCCGCGCCTCGATCTCGTCGATCCAGTCCGCGACCGCGTTGGTCAGCCGCAGCCGGTACGCCGCGACCTCGGCCTCGCTCATGCTGTGCCACCGGTAGCTGCTCACCGGCGAGATCGACTCGCAGATCGGGATGTCGTGGTCCAGTTCGAAGACGCGCACGTCCTCCTGCTGGAACCGCTGCCGGCGCGACGGGTACATCGAGTAGGCCCGGATCCCCGGCAGGGCGTTGTACGCGTGGTGGTGCGCCTCGTGCAGGATCCCGGACCCCGGCGCGAACTCCCCGTCCCGCTGCCAGTTGTTGGTGCCGAGCTGAAAGATCAGCCGGTCGCCCACCCTTGCCTCCTCGTACGACCCGACCCGATGCCGGTCGAGCGTGGAGGATAGCGGTCGCCCCGGATCAGCCGATCCGGTCGAGGAACTCCCGCGAGCGCTGGATCACCTGTGCCGCGGCGTCCGCGTCGTAGGAGGGCAGCGAGCTGTCGGAGAACAGGTGCTTGTCGCCGGAGTAGGTGAACAGCTCGGCCCCGGGGCCGACGATCGAGACGAGCTCCCTGGCCGCGTCGAGGTCGCCCTCCAGCGCGAAGATCGGGTCGGCGTCCATGCCGTGGATCTGCACCGGCACGCCCTGCGGCCACGGGCCGAACGCCCAGTCGCCGGTCAGCGGGATGCAGGACTCGTAGAGCAGCGCGCCGCGGGCGCCGGGCCGGGTCTGGGTCAGCCGCTGCGCCGTGGCCGCGCCCCAGGAGAAGCCGGCGTAGACCAGGCCCTCGGGCAGGTCGGCGACGATCTTGTCCGCGCGCTCGCCGAGCGTCTCCTCCCCGATGCTCTGGACCTGCTTGATGCCGTCCTCGACGGTCGGCGGCAGCGCCCCGTCGAACAGGTCCGGCGTGTGCACGGTGTGCCCGCCCGCGCGCAGCTGGTCGGCGAACGCGCGCATCCCCTCGGTGAGCCCCTGGACGTGGTGGAAGAGCAGGACTTCGGCCATCTCTAGACTCCCTCTCATCGGACTACGCTGGTCGAACGGTCCATAACTCTAGAATGGTCCAGAGATGTCGGTCAATGAGCAGATCCCCGACTACGGCCTCGACGAGATGCTCGTGGTCACGGCGCCCGAGCAGCTGCGGGCGCTGGCCGACCCGCTGCGCGGCACCCTGCTCGACCTGATGCTGGAGCGGGCCGCGACCGTGACCGAGCTGGCCCGGGCCGTCGACCGCCCCAAGAGCACCATCGCCTACCACGTGAACCTGCTGGTCGAGACGCACCTGCTCAAGATCGTCCGCACCCGCCGGGTCCGCGCCATCGAGGAGCGCTTCTACGGCCGCGTCGCCCGTACCTACTACGTCGGCGCGCTGCACCGCCAGGAGGACAAGCAGGTCGTCGCCCGGATGAACGGCCTGGCCGAGGCGACCGCCGAGTCCGCCGCCGCGCACGCCGCCGACGACCTGCGCTGCACGCTCGTACACGCCCGGATCGCGCGCGAGGACGTCCGCGCGTTCTGGGCCGAGGTCCAGGAGCTCGCCCGCCGGTTCGCCCAGATCCCGCGCGCCGGCGACCAGGTCTACGGGTTCGTCGCCGGCCTCTATCCCACCGACGCCCCCACCCTCCCGGACCCGGCCGCCTGAGCTCAGAGCACCCGCTGCGACCGGCGGCGGCCGGCCCGGTAGCTCGCGACGGCGAGGCCGAGGTAGCCGGCGACGATGAGGCCGATCACGACGATCGGCGGCCACGGGCTCCCCCGCAGGACCACGAACCAGACGATCCCGATGGCGACCGCGGTCGGGATCCCGACCAGGTGCCGCCACCACGGCATGTACGTCATCTTGGTCCACCACCGCAGCAACACGCCCCAGGTATACCCCGTCACGGCCGGTGCCGGGCGTCGGCCGAGCCGGTCCGCTCGCGCAGGCGCCCCGCGTCCTGGCCGGGCGGCGCGCCGAACAGGCGGCGGTACTCCCGGTTGACCGGGTCGGGCTGTCGTACCCGGCCGGACCCCCGGCTGTGGGGCGAGCTCCGCTACTGAGGAACGGCGCGTTCGCCGAGGGTGAGGCGGACCTGCTGCGTGAGGGTGATGCGGCCGTCCGGGCCGCGGGCGGCGTCGAGGTGGGCGGCCGCGGCGTCCATGACCTCGTCCCGGTCGGCTTCGGGGACGGACTCCCACATCGCCCGCTGCCCGTGCGAGCGGGACCAGGTCCGCCACTGCGCCGCGTCCTGGAAGGTCACCGAGACCTCCAGGCCGGCCGTCCGGACGCCGGTGAACCCGGCCGCGGTGAGGAGGTCCTCCACCCCGGCGTCGCTGGCGAACGGGCCGGACTCGCCGCTGGTGCGGGGATCAAGGAGATGGGCGGGCAGGAACGGCCGGAACACCGAGTCGAGGTCCACCCAGGCCTGGTCCCGGGGTCCGAACGTCGAGATGCCGAGCCGGCCGCCGGGTGCGAGCAGCTCCAGCCAGGACCGCAGCGCCGCGCCCGGATCGGGCAGGAAGAAGATCACCAGCGACGACACCGCCAGGTCGTACGACTCGGGCGGGAGATCCGGCGCGCTCGCGTCCATCACGTGCAGGTCCACTGTGGACAGACCGCGGGCGCCGGCGTCGGCGGCGGTGCGGGCCACCATCGCGGCGGACAGGTCGATGCCGGTGACCCGGCCGGCCGGCCCGACCGCCGCGACGAGTGGGAACAGCGCCGCACCCCGCCCACACCCCAGATCGAGCGCACGCTCGCCGCCGATCGGCGCGACCGCCCGGACGAGGGCCTCCCCGATCGGCGCGAACCACGGCACCCCGACGTTCTCGTACGACGCCGCCACCCGGTCGAACAAGGCCGCGATCCCGGCGCTGCGCGACGCTGACCCCGTCGGGGAAGGTCCTGACACCGGCGGCATGCTCAGCTCCAGCCGTAGTGGGTGCGGAGTTCGTGGGCGACCCCGTCGAAGCGGGCGTGGTCGAGGATCGCGCCTTCGCGGCGGAGGGCGTGGTCGGGGACCTCGAGTACGCGGTCGAGGCGGAGGAAGGACGGCCGGGACTCGCCGTCCCAGGGTCCTGATCCGATCGGGAACCAGTTCTGCTCGCCGCGGTGGTCCGGCTGGCTGGACAGCATCAGGCCGAGCAGGTGCCCGTGGCTGCGGCCGACCACGAGCAGCGGCCGGTCCTTGCCGCGCCCGTCGTTCTCCTCGTACGGGACCCAGGCCCAGACCACCTCGCCGGGATCCGCGTCCCCGTCGAGTCGCGGCGCGTACACGATCGTCCGCGCCCGGTCCCGCGTCGGCGCGGTGCGGACCGCCGGCCTGCCCCCAGGACGACCCGACAGAACCCGCCGCAACATGCCGCCCAGCTTCACCACGCCGACAGCATGCCAGGGCGGCCGGAAGCTCAGTGGGGCTTCAGACCGTCGATGATCATACGGAGGATGCGGTCGGTGCGGTCGCGGCCGTGGCGGGCGGGGTCGAGGCGCCAGAGCACGCTCAGCTGGAGCAGGACGTCCTCCGGGTCGAGGCCGGGCTTGAGCTCCCCCGCCTTCGCGCCGGCGGTGAGCAGCGTGCCGATCGCCGCCACGAACGGGTCGTAGGCCGGGTCGTCGAGGCCGCCGTTGGTCGCGGCGTGGACGATCTCCGAGATCCCGTACTTGAGCCGGGCGTAGTGGCCGACCTCGTCCAGCCAGCGTTGCAGGGCGTCGAGCGGCGGGTGCTCCCGCAGCAGCTCCGGGGCCAGCGCGATCAGCCGGTCCAGGTCGTCCCGGTAGACCTCGAGGACCAGCGACTCCCGGGTCGGGAAGTTGCGGTAGAGCGTGCCGATGCCGACCTCGGCGCGCCGGGCGATCTCGGACAGGGACGCCGAGCCGTCCTCGACCAGCGCGTCCCGGGCCGCGGCCAGGATCCGCACACGGTTGTCCCGTGCGTCCGAGCGCTTCCACTGTGCGTTCACCCGCACCCTCCGACCGTCGACTACGTGGAGCCCCTCCAGTACGGAGCTGCAACTAATGGAGGGGTCTCCACTTTATCCGGAGGGAGCACGTCATGTCAGGACGCGTGCTGGTCACCGGCGGCACCGGCTACATCGGCGGCTGGTGCGTCGCCGAACTGCTCCGCCGCGGCTGCCCGGTCCGTACGACGGCCCGCCGGCCGGAGGCTGCCCGCGCCGGTCGGCCGGGCGACGCCGGGCGGTCGAATGGGACGGGGCCGGCATGAGCGTCTCCGTCCGTAGTGGGACGCGATGGTGCATGGCCACGCTCCCAGCAGTGCAGCAACACCATCTGGCCACCCACCAGCGTCCAGTGCTCGGGATGCCGCTGGGCGACTTGCAGAATTGCGATCCATGCGTCTCGATGGGCCTTCACAAGAGGGGGAAGCACAATCGGCCCGCTCATGTGACGTCCGCGCCTTGAGCTCCGTCGACCCGGGCCTTGGCCGCCGCTCGCTCCGCTTTCCTTGCTTGTGATCGCGCGGCCTTCGCCCGCTCATGGGCTCGCTTGGCAGCCACCTCCGCCTTGGCTGCTCGCATCGCGTGCTTGGCCGCTGCTGCCTGCGTCTTGGCTGCCCGTGCTTCGCCGGTCCCTTCGGGCGGCGCAGATCCCGTCGTGGCGCCCGACTGCCTCTTCGAAGGGCCAGTAAGGACCTGGTCGATCACCTGTTCGGCCAAGAGCCTCCGTACGGCCGCCGACTCCCGAGGGCCACCGTGAGCAGACAAATCAGCCAGGACCCATCCCAACGGCAGCGGACTAGCCGGGAGTTCAGGTGCCACGTGCAGGAACACGTTTGACTGCGAGGATTCGATCAGGAGGAACTGCTGCTGGAGACCCTCGAGACTGTCGGCTGCGACCCACCCCTCAAACTCTCCGACAACGGCGATCCCCGATCGAGAGTCGCTGAAGCCCGCCGGCACGACCCGCGAATCGTCACTCAAGTCCTGGAGGTCGGCCGGGGCCACCAAGAATCGACGGATCGGCGGTGCCGCCGCAGCCAGCCATGAGCGGAGGAGGCTCGCGGGATCACCTTCCTGGAGAAGGGCGTCCAGCCTGCCTTGGAGTCGCGCTCGTTCGCTTGCAGACACGCTTACTGGTATGCCGGACAGACTGTCAAGCAGCGCCTGCGCCATGCGAGGGCTCAACGGGCGACTGCGATACCTCGCTCGCGGCAACTCTGCGATGGGAATCAGCCATGATCGGCCCACTCGGCGGGCGGAGAGACGGTCCGCCTCGATGAGGGCCTGCACACGCCGTTCGGAGACACCGAGCCAGCTGGCCGCCTCCTTGACGCTGACGTCCCTGACGCCGGAGCTCCTCATGGCACAACTATACGGCTGCGCGAAGAGAAGTTTCTACATCTTCCCTTCGCGCAGCCGTACAGAAGTGATCCGTCACCCGGAGGTGCCGCGATACCCGCGTCCGTGCACGCGTGACGTGGGGCGGCCCGTCCGATCATGCTCCCTGGCCGTCGTGGACAGGTGCCGACCGAGGAGCTGGTGCGCCGCAAGGGCGCCAAGCCGATCGATGACCCGCATTCGATGGCGTACGGCGCGTTCACTTCAGATGAGGAGCTGGACGAGTTCCTGGTCTTCATCCGGGAGCAGCGCAACGCCGACCTCACCTGACCGTGCGGTACGTCGTACTGGACACGGACGTAGCGTCGCGGATCCTGCGAGACCGTCTCAGCCCAGCGCTGACGGCTCGCATCGCCGGCGCGGTGTGGTTCGTGTCCTTCGTGACGGTCGGCGAACTGTGGCAGTGGACAGGTGGCAGCTCCTCTACGCCGGCGTCGCTGCCGGTGGGCCCGATTGCCTCAGCGACGCCGTATGGAGCGCCGTAAACCAGGTCCGGCTAGTCGTGGACCTGCCCGGCCTGCCTCTGCGAGCTGACCCTGTCGCCGGTTATAGAGACCCATGCCGAGCTGAGTCAGACCCAGGAGGCTCCAGACGATCGCCAGGACCAGCCGATCGTCGCGCTCACGAGTAGTAGCCCAACCGACAGCGACAACCAGCAAACCAACGCCGATGACCGCCTGCAGCCACCACATGCGGTACTGAAGCGGCGGCCGGGAGGGCGGCCGGCGGGGATCGGTCACGCCCAGCCTGTACCCGCCGGCGCATCCGAACCGAACCTGCTGCGGTTCGGTGAGCAAGTCGACGTCCAGGTAATCGGAGGCGGCACCGACCGCGTACTGACTCCGGAGCGGGTGGCGGCGTACCTGGCGACGTACGCCACCAAATCCGCCGAGGACTTCGGTCTCGGTGAGCGCCGGCTGTCCGGGGTTGCGCTCGACGGCGTCGGCGTCTCCGCGCACGTCGCCCGCATCGTCCGTACCGCCTGGGACCTTGGTGCTGTCAACGAACGAACGCCCGGCCTGAGCTGGCCGGACGGTCCGTCGGCCCTGCTCACAAGGGTGGAGCTGAGGGGACTCGAACCCCTGACCCCCACACTGCCAGTGTGGTGCGCTACCAGCTGCGCCACAGCCCCTTGGTACGACGATCGATGGTACATGCTGGCGGGGAGGCACTGTCGGGTGGGAGGTGGGAGCGTCGTGACGCATCGGATCCCGGAGCTGTGGGACGCCGAGCCCGGCTACCTGAACACGGCCACGTACGGGCTGCCGCCGCACCAGACGCTGCGGGAACTGCGGCTGGTGCTGGACGGCTGGCGGGGCGGGCGGACCAACCGCGGCGTGTGGGAAGAGAGCGTCGAGCGGGCGCGGCATTCGTTCGGGCGGCTGGTCGGGGCGGACACCGCGGACGTGGCGATCGGTGGGACGGTGTCGGCGCTGGTCGGGCTGGTCGCGGCCGCGCTTCCCGACGGCGCCCGGGTGCTGGTGCCGGACATCGAGTTCACCTCGAACGTCTTCCCCTACCTCGTGCACGCCGGCCGCGGGGTGGAGGTCGTCGCGGTGCCGGTGGGCGATCTCGTCGACGCGATCGACGAGCGGGTGACCGCCGTGGCATACAGCGTGGTGCAGTCCGCGACCGGACAGGTCACCGACATGTCCGCGGTCGCGAAGAAGGCCCGGGCGTACGGGGCGATCACGATCGCCGACGCGACCCAGGCCGTGGGCTGGCTGCCCACCCACGCCGGGAACGCCGACGTGCTGGTCTGCGGGGCGTACAAGTGGCTGATGTCGCCGCGGGGGACGGCCTTCCTGGTGATCCGGCCGGAGCTGGCCGAGCGGGTGGTGCCGCTGAGCGCCGGATGGTTCGCGGGCGAGGTGCCGGACGATTCCTACTACGGCCTGCCGCTGCGGCTGGCCAAGGACGCCCGCCGCTTCGACGTCTCCCCCGGCTGGTTCGACTGGGTCGGGACGGCCGCCTCGCTGGCGGTGGTCGAGTCGATCGGGATCCAGGCCGTGCACGCGCACGACGTCGCGCTCGCCAACCGGTTCCGGACCGGGCTCGGGCTGCCGCCGGGCGACTCCGCGATCGTGTCCCTGACCAGGCCGGACGCGGCCGAGCGGTTCGCGGCGGCCGGCATCACGGCGTCGATCCGCAACGGCTCGCTGCGGGTCGCGTTCCACCTCTACAACACCGAGGCCGACGCGGACGCCGCGATCGAGGCGCTCACCCAGCGCTGATCATCCGCGACGCTACTCGCCCGGTCGGGGCATTCCTGCGACGACCGGATGCCGGAAGGATCTCCCTGTGCGGGGTGGCGGCGTGTTCGGGCGACGGGACCCGGCCGACTCCGCCCCCCAGGCCGGCCTGGTCCGCCGCGGCCGCAACGCCGCCCGGGTCGGCGACTTCGCCGCGGCGGTGCAGGCTCAGGAGGCCGCGGCCGAGGCGGTCCGCGGCACCGATGACCGGGCCCTCGGCCCGGTCCTGTACGACCTCGGCTACTCGCTGCTGTCCTCCGGCCGGCCCGAGGAGGCGGTCGCGGCGCTGGACGAGGCCGAGGAGGCGTACGGGCGGCTGCCGGGGCGGCGGTTGCCGGTCGCGGACCGGATCGCGGACGTGCAGGCCCGGCGGGCCACCGCGTACGGGCTGGCCGGGGCGGGGGCGTCCGCGATCGTGGACGCGCAGTCGGCGGTGCTGCACTACCGGCAGACGGCCGGGGACGATCCCGACGACCCGCGGCAGCGGGAGCTGGCCCGGGTGCTGGCCGCGAACGCCGATGTCCAGGCCGCGTACGGGGACCCGGACCTGGCGGTGGGGTCGGCCGACCTCGCGGTCCGGCTCTACCTGAACCAGCCGGGCGAGCGGGGCGCCGACGTCGCCCAGCTGCGCCGGGCGCTGACGGTCGCGATCGCCGTGCACACCGCGCACGGGCGGCGCGACCTGGCCGACCAGGCCGGCACGGTGACCCGGCGGATCGGCGGGCTGCCCGGCGGGGTGCCGACCGTGCTGGGCGAGCGGCAGAACTCGACCCACCCACCGATGCTCGCGGTGACCGTGGCGACCGCGCTGGACGCGGCCCGGCAGCGGCTCGGGCGGCAGCCGCCGCGGATCGGCGACCGCGCGGTCGTCCGGCCGGCGGTGGACGTCGAGCTGGTGGTGCCGATGGACCGGGCGGTGGTCCCGCTCGGGTACGGCGCCCGGTCGGCGGACGCGGCCGCGCGGCTCGGCGGCACCCTGGCGGTCTCGGCCGCGCAGCTGCTGCCGCTGGACCCGGTACGCGGGGCCCGGCTCGGGGTGGAGGCGCACGCGCTGCTGGCCGGCGCGTCGCGGCTGGAGTCGGAGGCGCTGCGCTACCAGCTGCCGTCGCTCGGGCCGCCGTGGGCCGCGGTGCTGCTCGCCGTCTCGCGCCGGGCCGAGGGCGACCGCGATCCGGCGCTGGCGATGGACCTGGCCGCGTGGGCCGGCGGGGTCGCCGAGCAGTTGTTCCCGGCCACGCTGGTCGACCGCGAGGCTCGTACGGTGGCGGTCGAGGTGCTCGACCACCACGGGCGGTTGCTGGCGCTGCGGGGCGAGGACGACCGGGCCCGCGACGCCGCCCACGCCGCCGCCCGCCTCCGCGGCATGGTGTGAAGCGTCAGAGCGCGCTGTCGACGGCGGCGGTGACGCCGGCGAGGGAGACGTCGGAGACCGGGTGCCCGTCGACCAGGACCGTCGGCACCGCGAGGATCCCGCCCTGGTCCGCCGAGTCGCTGATCTTCGAGACGAAGTCCGCGTACTTCTTCGACGTCACGCAGTCGGAGAACGTGTTCTGCGCGGCCCCGGCCGGGATCCCGGCCTGCGGCCCGAGCGCGACGAGCTGGTCGTCGCTGAGCCCGGCCGCGGTCGGCTGCTGGCCGAAGACCAGCGAGTGGTACTGCTGGAACACCCCGGCGTCGGCCGCGCAGTAGAGCGCCGCCGCCCCGCGGGAGGAGTACTTCGTGGTCGACCCGGAGTCCTGGAAGGCGACCACGTAGTACTTCACCCGGGCCGTGCTCGACTTCATCCAGCTCTGCAGCTGCGGGTCGGTCTGCTGCTCGAAGGTCACGCAGACCTTGCACTGCGTGTCCTCGTACACCTCGATGGTGACGCGGGCGCCGTCCCGGCCGAACTGGACGCCGTCGGCGACGCTGACCGCCTGCGGCGACGGGCCGTCGTCCCCGGACACGCGGGCCACCTGTACGCCGATCCCGGCCCCGGTGACGAGCACGAGCAGTACGCCGGCGAGCACGCCCGCCCGCGTCACCCGGCGCTGGGCCCGGGCGTCGCGGGCGCGGGCCAGCTCGGCCTGCCGGCGACGCGCCTCCGCGGTCCGCCGCGGCCCGGTCCGGACCTCCGGCAGCGCGGCCGCGGCCCACCCGCGGATCCGGTCGTCCAGCGCGAACCGGGTCGCCGGCCACAGCACCAGCGCCACCGCGGCCAGCAGCAGCACGACGCCGACGACGATCTCGACCGGATAGCCGGTCGACTGCCCGGCCGGCACCGTGCCACCGCCGCCGAAGCAGCCGCATCCGATCCGCAGCCCGCGGGCGACGACCGAGCTGAGCGCGACCAGGAACAACACGAACACCGCGGCCGAGACCACCGCCGCGACCCGGGTCGCCAGCCCCAGCAGCAGGAGCAGGGCCAGCGCGAGCGCCAGGAACGGCAGCCCGTAGCCGACGCCGCGCTCGAGCACGTCCGGCAGCAGCTGGTACGCCCGGACCGCCCGTACCGACGCCGCCGGGTCCCCGAGCCGGCCCACCGCCACGACGGCCCAGACCGCGGCCAGCGCGATCCGCAGCACGGTCGCGATCCAGACCCGCACCGGCCTAGCCCTCCCTCGCCACGATCGGCAGGTCGTGCCGCAGGTCCTCCGGGCTGCTGCCGGCCACGTACGCGACCCGGGCGTAGTCGTCCGGGCCGTAGAGCAGCTGCTCGGCCGAGTGGGTCTGCCCGTTCTCGCTCGCGACCTGGACCTTGGCCGCGGCCTGGGCGGCCTCGACCTGGGCCTGCGTCCCGGTCAGCCCGACGAACCTCAGCGGCAGGTCGGGGTCGAAGTTGCGCAGCCAGGCGGCGAGGACCTTGCCGGTGTCGCGGGCCGGGTCGGTGGTGACGAAGACGACCTGGACCTTGCTGCGCAGCGGCTCGGCCGTGCCCCGCAGCGCGGCCGCGGTGTCGGCCATCGTGGTCGGGCAGACGTCCGGGCAGTGCGTGTAGCCGAAGAACAGCAGGGTCGGCATCCCCCGTGTCCGGGCCGCGAAGTCGTACGACTTCCCGGTGGTGTCGGTCAGCGTGAACGTCGGCCGGGGCTGGGCCGGCTGCAGCTCCAGCCCCCGGTACGTCCCGGCCTGGGTCGGCTCGGCCGAGATCGCCGGACCGGAGGACGCCGCCATCGACGACGTCGAGCAGCCGGTCAACGCGATCAGTCCGACCACCGCAGCTGCTGCCAGCTGCTTCCTCACGATGTGGCTCCTCCCGGCGCGGGTGCGGTGATCGAGATGACCGGCACGTCGATCAGGACCTGACCGGCCTTGTCGAAGTGCAGCAGCAGGCTCACCGTGTCCCCGGCCCGCAGGGTGCCGGTGAGCTTGTCCAGCATGATGTGGCCCTTGGCCGGCGTCAGGCTGACCGTCGCGTTGGCCGGCACCTGCAGCGGCGTGGACTTCGCGTCCGCACCGGCGACCATCGCGGCCGCGTCGGCGTGCACGGTGGTCGTCGTCGCCGCCCCGCAGTACGCCGAGCTCAGCGTGTCCGCGGTCGAGCCGTTGTTCTGCACGGTCAGGTACGCCGCGGCCACGTCCGGCGAGGCCGGCTGCCGGATGTACGCCTGCCCGATGGTCAGGTCCCCGACCGTGGTGCCGTTGACGGTGAGCGGGGCCGCGGTGGCCCCGCCCGGCGCGGCCGCGGTCTCCCCGGCCTGGTCCCGGGCGCCGGCGACGAGGCCGCCGACCCCGAGGAGCACGGCCACCGCGGCCGCCACGAACCCCATCGGCAGCCCGGACCGGCGGCGCGGCCGCTGCTCGGGCGGCGCCGGGGTCGGTGTCGGGGGGAGGCTCACTGGGCTGGCTCTATGCTCCGGTGGACGTGGAGACGGGGTTGCGGGTCCCGTCCACGGTAGTCCGCCGCCTCCTACCGGTCGCAGCCAGCGCCAGCGCGGCGAGGCCGGCGACCAGGCCGATGCCGCCGACGACGTACGCGCCGGTGACCGAGCTCTTGCTGGCGTCGTCACCGGACGCGGCCGCGGCCGGGGTGCTGGTGGCGGGAGTCGACGTGGACGTGGTCCCGGCCGCGGCCAGCGTCAGCGTCGGCGCCGGGTGCTCGGGCTCCTCGGTGCTGCCGGCCGCCGCCTGCTCGATCCAGGACACGGTGGTGCCGTCGCTGTAGTTCTGGATGGCCTTGAACACCATCTGGTCGGCCTTGGGCAGCGGGCCGACGGACAAATTGAAGTCCTGGTACTCCCCCGGCTTGATACCGCCGGCGGTCGCCTTCCAGTCCACGACCGACGGGTAGTCGGTGACCTTGTTGCCGTCGTCGTCGGTCAGCGGGGTCGCCAGCTTCGCGGTGGTGACCGTGTACGTCCAGCCCGCGATCGGCTGCACCGCCACCGACGCCAGCGGCGCGTCCGCCGGCAGCTGGACCTTCAGCTCGGTCGCGTTGGCCTTGTCGACCTCGTTGGGCATCCGGAAGGTGAGCACGCCGAAGCCGCCCTGGGTCGCCCCGGGCGAGGTGACCGTGACGTGGGCGAGGGCCGGCAGGGCGGTCAGGCCGACGGCGGTGGCGGCCACGGCGGCCACGGTGAGCAGCCTGAACACAGGTCGGGACACGATCTGTCCTTTCGGGACGGTGTGAGGTCACCCGATGACGGGTGGTGAGATTCCGGTACGGAAGTGGGAGCTAGGTGACCTTCACGTTCACCTGGGCCACGTCGCGATCGAACTCGGACATCTGCACGCGGATGACTATCTCCCAGTCCCCGGTCTTGGTCAGCGCGACCGCGGAGGAGGAGTAGATCCCGGTGCCGGTCTTCTGCATCTGGATCGGCAGTGGGCCGTACTGCGCGGAGGGCAGCGCCTCGGTGGCGGTGACGGCCTGCGCGTTCACCGGCTTGCCGGCGGTGTCGAGGACGCTGATCGTCATCGTGTTCTGGCCGACCTTGGCCGGGGTCAGCGTGACCTGGGCGGTGCCGCCGGAGGCGAGCCGGACCGTCTGCTGGACCGGCTTGACGTACGTGGTCCGGGCCGGGGCCTGGGAGACCAGCACCGCGGCGACGGCCAGCACGACGATGCCCAGGACCAGCTCGATTCCGACCGAGGCGCGCAGCCGGCGCACCATCCGGCCGTCGTCGCTCTGGTCCTCGGGCTCCGGCAGCGTGGTGACGGCGCCGTCCTCCTCCTTCACCGACAGCGCATGCACCACCGGCCGCACGTACCGCCGGTTGACGGCCTGGCGGCTGAAGTACGCCACCGCGACGATCAGCAGGAAGCCGATGATCTTGGCCAGCAGCAGCTGCCCGTAGCTGGTGGACCACAGCGCCGGGATCGGCCAGACCTCCCGCCAGGCCTGGTAGGTGCCGGTGATCGTCAGCACGGCCACGCAGCCCAGCGCCAGCTTCGAATACCGGGGCAGGGCCTCGGCCAGCTCCGCGGTCCGCCGCCGCGGCAGCAGGCAGGCGGCCAGGATGATCAGGCCGCCGATCCAGACGCTCGCCGCGGCCAGGTGGCTGGTGTCCGACAGCAGCGCCAGGGTGGGCGCGCTGCCGGCCGCCGCGTGGCCGACCCCGCCGTACGTCGCGAGCACGCCGAGACCGCAGATCGCGGCCAGGTCCTCGTCCCGGGCCCGGGACTTCTCCGCGGTCCGGCTGGGCTCCCGCAGCATCCGGACGGTGAGCACGGCCAGCGCGCCGAGCAGCACCAGCCGCCCGCACAGCATCCGCCCGTACGTGGTGGCGAGGGTGGTCTTGAGCAGGCTCGAGTTGAGCAGGTCGAGCAACCCGGTGCCGGCCGCGTACGGCCCCTGGAGGACCAGGCCGAGGACGGCGCCGATCGTGGCGCCCCACCAGCCGTACCAGATCAGCTTGCGGGCCCTCGGGTCCGTACGCCCGGCGGGCCAGCAGAGCACGACGAAGGCCAGGCCGCCGAACAGCACGATGCCCAGGAAGCCGATGAAGCGCGCGACGTCGAAGACCTTGGTGACCACCCCGTCGGTGCCGCCGCCGGAGACCGAGCCGGTCGCCTCGACCAGCGGGCCGTCCCCGACCACGAACGCGTACGCCCCGTCGATGGGGTGCGAGTCGGCCGAGGTGATCCGGTAGCTGACGATGTAGCTGCCGTCCCCGAGCCCGGGCTTCACCTTGACGGTGATGTCGCGGTTGTTGATCGACGCGTTGCCGTCGCTGACCGTGTTGCCCTTGTTGTCGACCACCTTGAGGTAGCCGCCGCCCAGCGTGACGTCCTCGGAGAAGGTCATCGTGACCTTGGCCGGGACCGCGGTCAGGCGGGAGCTCTCCGCGGGATCGCTGCCGGCCACGGTCGCGTGCGCGAGCGCGGGGGTCGCGCCGCTGATCGCGAGCACGGCCCAGGCACCGAGCAGGGCCAGTACGGCGAAGAGCCGCTTGCGGGCCTTCGGGCTGTGGGAATCGGCTAAAAGGGCAGTCACGCTGCTGATCCTGTCTCCAGAGTCACCGCATCGCCAGCCCTAAGCAGGGGGGTCGAGGGGGCCAGCTTGAGGGCGGGCAACAGATCCGGCACCGGACCCGGGACGGGTTCGCGGTCCGACGAGGAGGGCAGCCCGCGGGGCCGGGTCCGCTCCGGGGTGCCCGGCTGCGGCGGCGCGGCCCGGCCGACCGTGACCAGCAGACCGAACCCGGTGGCGACCAGCAGGTGGGCGAACAGCCGGCCGAGGGCGAGATCGCCCCCGGCCGCGTCGGAGGCGGCCGAGACCGTGACCACCGCGACGAACACCCCGAGCGGGGCCAGCAACGCGTCCGCGGCCCGGGGCCGGGTGGCGACGGTGAGGAACGCGACGGCCAGGGCCAGGTTCCAGGCCCCGACCTCGCGCGCGACGTGCCCGGCGACCATGTCGTCCTGCCCGGTCAGCGCGCCGGACCAGGCCAGCAGCGCCTGCAGGAAGGCGACCACGATCAGCGCGGCCCGCGACACGGCCAGCACCTTGCGCCGGGTCGCGGTCAGCGCCGGCAGCGCGGCGAGCACCGCCGGGACCAGGTCCGGGGTCGGCTCGGCCGGCGCCATCCGCGCCAACCGGGTGATCCGGGCAGCCCGCCCGAACCACCCACGGCAGTCGGAACAGCCGCTAAGGTGCGCGGAGAGCGCCTCCTCGGCGACGCCAGGGGCCTCCCCGTCGAGCTCGGCGGAGAGCGCTTCGCGATACTGGTCACAGCCCACGTACATCCAGTCGGTTCGGAGAGGCGAACGGTTCCCGTGGACATTCCGGTCGATGAGATCACCGAGGCGGCCCTGGCCGCCCGTGAGGGTGATCAGGCCGCCGCGGCCCGGTTCGTCCGGTCCACCCAGGCCGACGTGTGGCGGCTGTGCGCGCACCTCGGCGACCACGGCGAGACCCAGGACCTGGCCCAGGAGGCCTACCTGCGGGCGTTCCGGTCGCTGCCCTCGTTCGAGGGGCGGTCCGCGGCGAAGACCTGGCTGCTCTCGATCGCCCGGCGGACCTGCGCCGACGCCGTGCGCGAGCGCCGCCGGCGGCCCCGCATCGACCCGGGCGCGACCGTGCCCGACCCGCCCACCGGCGGCGACCTGTCCGACGGGGTCGCGCTGCGCCGGCAGGTCGGCGCGCTGCACCCGGACCGGCGCGACGCGTTCGTGCTGACCCAGCTGGTCGGGCTCAGCTACCCGGAGGCGGCCGAGGTCTGCGGCGTGCCGATCGGCACGATCCGGTCCCGGGTCGCCCGCGCCCGCGAGGACCTGGTCGCCGGCCTGTCCGAACGGCCTGGCCGGACAGGCTGAACCGTTCCTTCCGGACCCGCGTGATCACCAAGGACCGAAGGGGACGAGGGTGCTGAACACTTTCCATGGCCTGCCGACGCACGCCCTGATCGTGCACTTGACTGTGGTCGCGCTGCCGACCGCCGCGATCACCGGCATCATCGTGGCGCTCTGGCCCTGGGCCCGCCGGCGGTACGGGGTGCTCGTGGGTCTGCTCGCGATCGTGTCGGCGATCCTGGTCCCGATCACCGTGTCGAGCGGCCAGGACCTCTACAACCGGCAGAGCGCCCGGTTCGGCCCGGCCGACGTCACCGAGGCCGGCCTCATGCAGAAGCACATGGACCTGGCCGAGGCCTTGCCGAAGTGGGTCTACCTGCTGGTCGTCGGCCTCCTGCTGGTGCTGGTGCCGCCGGCGATCGCGTGGAACCGGCGCCGGGCGGCCGGCAGCCACCGGGTGTCCGTACCGGCCGGTGGCGGCTCTCCCACCGGTCGGTCCGGGGTCGTGCCGGCGCGGCGGTCCGGTTTCGCCGGCCGGCTGGAGCTGGCCGAGGAAGGCAGCCCGGGCTGGCAGATGCCGGTGATGCTGGTCGGCATCGTGCTCACGCTGATCGGCGGGATCATGACGCTGATCATGGTCACCCGGGTCGGCGAGGCCGGTGCCCGCGCCGCGTGGGAGCACATCAGCGTGCCGACGCAGTCGCAGACCAACTAAGGGAGTTCGAGCACTCCTCCGGGTACGTTGCGGTTCGTCCGCCGTACACCTGGAGTACACGTGCCCTTTCACATCACGCCGCGTGATGACCGCTTCTTCCCGATGTTCGTCGAAGCGGCCCAGAACCTCGTGTCGGCGACCGACCTGATGGCCGAGTTCGTACACGTGAGCTCCAACCGCGAGCGGCTCGCGAAGCAGCTGCGCGACCACGAGCACGCCGGGGACATGGTGACCCACCGGGTCATCCACGCGCTGAACTCCACCTTCGTCACGCCGTTCGACCGCGAGGACATCTACCAGCTCGCCACGCTGCTGGACGACGTCATGGACTCGATCGAGGCGGCGGCCGACTTCGCCGTGCTCAGCGAGCTGGAGACGCTGCCGGTGGAGATGGGGCGGCAGGTCGAGCTGCTGCAGCGGGCGGCCCGGTGCACGGCCGACGCGATGGGCCGGCTGGTGTCGATGAAGGACCTCGCGCCGTACTGGATCGAGGTCAACCGGCTGGAGAACGAGGCCGACCAGGTCTACCGGGGGCTGCTGTCCCGGCTGTTCTCCGGCACGTACGAGGCCCTGACCGTGCTCAAGCTCAAGCAGGTGGCGGACGACCTGGAGGATGCCGCCGACGCGTTCGAGCACGTGGCGAACGTCGTCGAGACGATCGCCGTGAAGGAGAGCTGAGTGTCCACGGCGACGCTCGGACTGATCATCATCATCCTGGTGGCGCTGGCCTTCGACTACACCAACGGCTTCCACGACTCGGCCAACGCCATCGCCACCACGATCTCGACCAAGGCGCTGACCCCGCGGGCGGCGCTCGGCCTGGCCGCGATCATGAACGTCGTCGGCGCGCTGGTCTCGACGAAGGTCGCCGCCACCGTCGGCGCCGGGATCATCGCCGCCCCGGTCGGCCGCGGCGGCCTGGTCGTGGTCTTCTCGGCCCTTCTCGGCGCGATCACCTGGAACCTGCTCACCTGGTACTTCGGGCTGCCGTCCTCGTCCTCGCACGCGCTGATCGGCGGGCTCGTCGGCGCGGCCATCGCCGCGTCCCGGTCGGTGCAGTGGTCCGGGGTGTTCGACAAGGTCGTGGTCCCGATGGTGCTCTCGCCGCTGGTCGGCTTCGGGCTGGCGTACCTGGCCATGGTCGGGGTGCTGTGGGCGTTCCGGAAGGCGAACCCGCACCGGGCCAACCGCGGCTTCCGGCACGCGCAGATCGGCTCGGCCGCCCTGATGGCCTTCGGGCACGGTACGCAGGACGCGCAGAAGACGATGGGCGTGATCACGCTGGCGCTGGTCACCTCCGGGCACCTGACCGCGTTCCACGTGCCGCTGTGGGTGATCCTGGCCTCGGCCGCGGCGATCAGCGCGGGGACGTACTCGGGCGGCTGGCGGATCATGCGGACGATGGGCCGGCGGATCATCCACCTCACCCCGGCCGACGGCGTGACCGCGCAGTCGGTGGCGAGCGCGGTCATGCTGGGCACCGCGTACGTGTACGCGGTGCCGGTGTCGACGACGCACGTGATCACCTCGTCGGTGATGGGCGTCGGCGCGACCCGGCGGCTGTCCGCGGTGCGCTGGGGCGTGGCCCGCTCGATCGGGGCGGCCTGGGTGCTGACGATCCCGGCCGCGGCGGTGGCGGCGGCGCTGGTCTACCTGGTCAGCGCGGCGATCCTCGGTAGCTGACCCGGCTCAGCCGCGGTGGTGGTGGCAGTCGGCGCAGGTGCCCACGATCTCGATCGTGTGGTCGACGTCGACGAACCCCTGGGCCTCGGCGACCTGCCGGGTCCAGCGCTCGACCTCGCGGCCCTCGATCTCCACGGTCCGCCCGCAGTCGCGGCAGACCAGGTGGTGGTGGTGCCCGGTGCCGCAGATCCGGTAGACCGACTCGCCGTCCGGGCTGCGCAGCACGTCGACCGCGCCGGCGTCGGCCAGTGACTGCAGGTGCCGGTAGACGGTGGTCAGGCCGACCGCCGCGCCGCTGCCGCGCAGTTCCGCGTGCAGGTCCTGGGCACTGGTGAACGCCTCGCGGCGGGCGAGCGCCTCCCGGACCGCGGCGGCCTGCCGGGTCGACCTCTGCTCAGGCATCGACGTTCCTCCCGCCTGCGTTAGGCATGCCTATGTTGCCACCGGCGGCGTTGACCGGCACGGGACCGGCCGCCGGACGCTGCCGGACCAGCGGCGCCAGCAGTACGGACAGGACGAAGAACGCGCACGCGGCCAGCACGATCGCCGCCCCCGCCGCCACCTCGTACGCCTGGGAGACCGCGAGACCGACCACGCCGCTGGCCATACCCAGCCCGACCGCGACGATCGTGGTCGGCCCGATGCGCTCGCACCAGAGCCGGGCCGCCGCGGCCGGCGCGACCACCAGCGCCACCGCCTGCACGGTGCCGACCGCGGGCACCGAGGTGACCACGGTCAGCTCGACCAGCAGCAGCAGGAGCAGGTCGAGCCGGGCCGCCGGGTAACCGGCCGCGACCAGCCCGTCCCGGTCGAACGCCCCGAACACCAGCTCCTTGCCGACCGCGGCCAGCGTGAGCGCGACCGCCACCAGCACCAGCGCGGTCTTGACCAGGTCGCCGGTCTGGACCGTGATGATCGAGCCGACCAGGTACGCCGAGAGGTCCCGGCTGAACCCCGACTGGGCCGACAGCAGCGCGACCCCGAGCGCGAACCCGGCCGAGAGCACCACCCCGACCGCGGCGGTCGAGTCGCTGCGCGGCCGCTGCGACAGCCAGGCCACCCCGAGCACGACCAGGATGCCGAACAGGCCCGAGCCGAGCAGCAGGTCCACGCCGGCCAGCGCGGCGAGCACCACGCCCGGGAACGTCGCGTGCGTCATCGCCATCGTGAAGAACGACAGTCGCCGCAGCACCACGTGCACGCCGACCAGCCCGCACAGCGCGCCCACCAGCACCGCCTCGACCAAGGCGCGCCGCGCATAGTCGTCCGCGAACAAGCTCACTCCCGCTCCTCGGACTCCGGCCGGTCGGCCCTCGTCGCTCCCGGCACGCGCTGCGAGCCCTCGCGCGTGCTCATGCGCGGGCCTTCCGGAGGGCGGCGACGCCGGCGGCCAGCCCGTACAGGACGACGAGGACGAGGACGACGGTGGCGCCGGAGGCCAGCCGCAGCCCGTGGTTGACCGAGGCCTGCCAGGACGCGACGAGCCCGAGCCAGCCGCCGAGCGCGGCCACCACGATCGCGGCCAGCGTGATCCCGGCCAGCCGGTCGGACAGCAGCCGGCCGGCCGCGCCCGGCACCACCAGCAGCGCGATGACCAGCACCGTGCCCACGGCCCGGACGGCGGCCACGACCACCAGCGCGACGGCCAGGTTGAGCACGAGGTCCAGCAGCAGCACCCGGTAGCCGCGGGCCTCGGCGCCGGCCGGGTCGAACGCCCGCAGCAGCAACTCCTTGCCCAGCAGCCCGAGCAGCAGCAGCACGATCGCGCCGAGCACCGCCGTGACCAGGATCTGGGTGCGGTCCACGGTGAGGATTCGCCCGAACAGGAACGCGGTCAGGTCGGTGGTGAACCCGGCCCGCCGCGACACTAGGATCACCCCGAACGCGAAGAACCCGGTGAGCACGATCGCCATCGACGCGTCCTCGGTCACCCGGGCCCGCGCCGCCAGCACGGTCAGCAGCACCGCCGACAGCACCGCGAAGACCAGCGCGCCCCAGACGATCCCGCCGGTGCCGGCGACCAGGAAGCCGATCACCACGCCCGGGAACACGGTGTGGGTGAGCACGTCGGAGACGAACGCCAGCCGGCGCAGCACCACGAACACGCTCACGATCGCGGCGACCACCCCGAGCAGCAGCGCCTCCAGCAGCGCCCGCTGCATGAACGCGCTGTGGAACGGATCGAGCAGGAACGACATCACCGGGCCACGATCACCGCGTCGTCGCCGCTGACGGCCAGCGCCTGTCCCCCGTACGCGGCCCGCAGCAGCTCCGGGGTCAGCGTCGCCTCGGTCGGCCCGAACGCGACCTGGTGCCGGTTGAGCAGGCAGACCTCGTCGCAGGCGAGGTGGGCCAGCGCGAGGTCGTGGGTGGAGACGACGACCGCGGCGCCCTGCTCCTGCAGCGCCGTGAGCGCCTGCAGCAGCGCCTGCTGGCTGACCGCGTCGACCCCGTTGAACGGCTCGTCCAGCAGCAGCAGCCGCGGCTGCTGGGCGATCGCCCGGGCCAGCAGGACCCGCTGCCGCTGCCCGCCGGACAGCGTGCCGAACCGGTCCCGGCTCCGGTCGGCCAGCCCGACCTGCGCCAGCGCCTCGGCCGCGATCGCCCTGTCGGCCGCGCCGGGCCGGCGCAGCCAGCCGACGTCGCGGTACCGCCCCATCAGCACGACCTGGCCGACCGAGATCGGGAACTGGGCGTCGAGCGTGTCGACCTGCGGGACGTACGCGACCTCGCGGCGGGCCTTGGCCGGCGCCCGGCCGAGCACCTCGACCCGGCCCCCGACCACGTCCACCAGCCCGAGCACGGAGCGCAGCAGCGTCGACTTGCCCGCGCCGTTCGGGCCGATCAGGGCGACCGCCTGTCCACTGTGGACGATGCCGTCGACGTCCTCGACGACGGTCGCCCGGCCGTACGCGAGGCTGGCGTGCTCGAACCGCAGCGCGACGTCAGACACGCCCGCCCAGCGCCTTCACGATCGTGTCGGTGTTGTGCCGCTCGGCCCCCAGGTACGTCCCGCCGGGCGAGCCGACCGGCCCGAGCCCGTCCGCGAACAGCGAGTCCTCGCCGCCGACCACCTGCACGCCGGCCTCCTGGGCGACCGTCTGCGCGGTCTTCGGCGGCAGCGACGACTCCGAGAACACGGCTCGCACGCCGGTCTGCTTGATCCTGGTGACCAGGTCGGACAGCTCCTTGCCGGACAGCTCGGCCGAACTGTCGAAGCTCGGGATGATCGAGCCGACGAACGTGATCCCGTACCGGGCGCAGTAGTAGCCGAACGCGTCGTGGTTGGTCACCAGCTGTCGCTGGGCCGCCGGGATCGAGGCGATCTCGGCCTTGTCGCGCGCGTCCAGCGCCGCCAGCTGCGCCTGGTACGCGGTGGCGTTCTTCTGGTAGGTGGCCGCGCCGGCCGGGTCCTTGCTCTCCAGCGCGGCCGCGATGTTGCCGACCATGATCGAGGCGTCGGCCGGGTCGTGCCAGATGTGCGGATCGCCCATCGGGTCCGCGGAGTCGCCGGGCCGGATCGTGACGCCGTGGCTGCTGTCGACGACCTGGCCGCCGTACCCGGACGAGCTGACCGTGTCGTCCAGCCAGTGCTCCAGGCCGACGCCGCTCTTGACCACGACGTCGGCGTCGGCGATGGCCTGGACGTCGGCCGGCGAGGGCTCGTAGTCGTGCGGGTCGAGGCCGGGCTTGAGGATCTGGTCGACGTGCACCCGGCCGCCGCCGACGTTGCGGACGAAGTCGGCGACGACCGGGGTCGTGGCGACGACGTCGATCGCCGTGCCGCCGTCCTGGCGCGCCGCGCTGCCGGTGGTGCTGCCGGTCGTCGTGCCGCAGCCGGCCAGGGCGAGCGCCCCGGCCGCCACGACGACGGCCACCCCTCGGATTCTCACGCCTCCCAACCTAGCGAAGTTGAAAACCGTTGTCATCTTCGGAGTTGTGTCATGGGCTCCAGGCCACGGTCCGGGCGCGGTCGAGCGAGCCGAGTACGGCGCCGGGGAAGACGGCCCGGCAGTGCTCGTCCCAGTCGTCGGCGGTCCGCAGCCGGTCCGTCGTCTGGTGGTCGAGCCAGTCCCGGTCGAGCTGCAGCCGCAGCAGCTCGACCGCCGGCCCGACCGGTCGCCGCCGGCCGCGCAGGTCGGCGCCGAACGTGCGCCAGGCCCGGCCGCGGAACCAGGCCCGCGGCACCGGCGACCGGTCGTCGACCAGGTCCACCAGCAACGCCCGCCCGCCGGGCCGCAGCAGCGAGCGGATCCGGTGCAGCGCCGACTCCAGCTCGGCCACGTGGTGCAGCGTGTACGCCGAGAACACCAGGTCGAACCGCCCGTCCGCGGCCGGCTCGACCGTCCGCAGGTCCTGCTGCCGGTACGTGACGTTCGGCCGGGGCCGGTGCCGGCGGGCGAACTCGATCATGGGGTCCGAGAGATCGACGGCGAGCACCTCGTCGTACCGGTCGGCCAGCATCGCGGTCTGCACGCCGGTGCCGCAGCCGAGCTCGACCGCGCGGCCGCCGCGGGCCGGCAGGTGGAACAGCAGCCAGGCCCGCAGGTCCGTGCCGAGCAGTTCCGAGATCCGGTCGTAGCGAGCCGGCAGGTGATCGAAGGACTGCGGGTCCGTCCCGGCGGGCATCACGGTCCGCCCGGTCATCTCGGGGCCGGCAGGCTGATCGACGGGTCCAGGAACTCGTTGGTGGCGATGTCGGTCGCGACCAGCCCGGGCCGCAGCGCCTTGTGCTCGCCGGCGAAGATCGGGCCGTCGATGTCCAGCAGCCGCTGCACCCGCGCCGGGTCGAAGTCACCGAGCATCTTCGTACGGCCGTTGGTGACCAGGCCTTCGTCCCGCATCACGTCGACCGCGTGTCGGGACCGGTCCACCGAGTCCGTGTACGGCTGCCGGGTCGAGTCCACGATGGACAGAACCGTCCGGATGAGAGGGTCGGGCCGGGCCATGAAGTCGACCGTCGCCCGCTGCAACATCGGCACCAGCTTCCGCAGGCAGCCGGCCAGCGCGCCCTTGTCGCCGGAGCGGATCGCGAGCAGGTTGCGGTAGTTGGGATACCCGGAGTCGGCCACCAGCTGGTACGTCAGCGGCTTGCCCCAGGCCGGCACCTCGTGCTCCCACTTCCAGGGCTCGCTGGTCGCGAACCCCTGCACCGCGATCGCACCCCGGCTGGCGGCCAGCCGGGCCGGCGACCCGTCGTACGAACCGTCCACTTGCGACTGTCGCAGCTGGCCGGTGCCGAGCAGGTAGTCCATGTAGGTCCGCTCGCCGTTGAAGAACAGGACCCTGGTGTCGGTCTGGCCGATGTCGGCGATCGTGCCGAAGTCCGGGTGCGTCTTCGGATCCCACATGATCACCAGCGGATCCACGTCGTACGGGGTCATCACGCCGGTGACCGGCTGGTCCTTCGAGTTCTGGATGGCCTCGTCGAGCGGGATCATGCCGAGGGTGATCGAGCGGTCCGCGTACATCTGGGCCGAGACCTGCTGGAAGCCGATGGCCGGACCGCCGGCCCGGATCTCGATCCGGACGCCGGTGTCGACGCCGTGCGAGACCAGCGGGCCGGTGACCCGCTTGCGGGCCGGGTCCACCGTGTAGCCGCGCCCGAGCAGTTCGTACGCGGCGAAGTGCTCGATCTGGGTGAACCACGACGTCTGCACGACCACGGTGGCGGGGCAGATGCCGCGCAGGCTGTTGTCGCCGGCCGCGGCCGACTGACCGCCCTCCCCCGCGGCCGGGCCGCCGGTCGAGCACCCGGCCGCGAGGGCGGCGGCCAGCGCGACGGCGAGCAGGAACCGGGACCGATGTCGGGGCAGCATGAGGCGACTCCTCGGACGAGAGGGAGTGATGACAGATGGCGCTTTCATGATGCACATCTGCTGCTCATTGAGCAAGATCGTCCTCGGCCGTCCGTCTCCGCACCTGCCCGCTGATCGGACCCCCGCGCCGCAAGGATGCTTCCCGGTGATGCATCATTGCGGTGGAGTGAAGGCGATGCAGTCCCTACTGTCTGCGGGACGCGGAGCGGACGGTGGTGACATGGCGGAGCAGAGCGACGCGACCGAGAGTGCCGCGGGACCGGAGGACCGGGCCCGGCTGAAGGCGTTCGGGCTGCGGATCAAGCTGCTCCGGGTCAGCCGCGGCTGGTCGCAAGAGCAACTGGCCGAGGCGGCCGGGATGCACCGCACGTTCATCGGCCAGGTCGAGCGCGGTCAGCGCGGCCTGAACGTACTGGGCCTCTGGCGGCTGGCCGGGGCGTTCAACATCGCCATCGGCGACCTGTTCGTCGACGTCGAAGGCCGCCCGATCCCCTGATGCGGATCTCAGTCATGCTCGCGGTGCCGGACGCGGCGGCGGCCACGGACTGGTATCGGCGCGCGCTCGGCGCCACCGTGCTCTGGGACCTCGGCTCGGTCGTCGGGCTGTCGGTCGACGGCGCCCCGTTCTTCCTGGCCTCGCCGCAGGGCAACGCGTGGTCCACGCCGTCCGCCGCCGGGACGACGACGGCCCGGATCGAGGTCTTCACCGCCGACCCGGACGCGGTCGTCGCCCGCGCGGTCGCCGCCGGCGCCGTCTGCGACGACCCGGTCCGCGACCATGCGACGCCCTGGGGTCCGCACCGGCAGGGCGCCTTCTGGGATCCGTACGGGCATCGCTGGCTGGTCGGCGACGCCTCCCCGTTGCCCTAGGCCGGGCCTGGTTCGGGCACCGCCGGTCTTGCTGGTGAGCGAGTTGACGTTGTCCAGGAGCTCGCCCGACCGGCGGTCGACGAAGCGGTGACGGCCTCCCGGGCGGACCCGAAGAGCACGGCATACGCGGCGACCCGATCGGTCGGCGGGCCGCCGGGACGTGGGTTCGCGGGGCCTCGGCCCCCCGCGGCAGACAGACGAAACACCTCCTGTCCGCCTTCGCGGACAGGAGGTGCCTAGGTGCCTGGGTGTGGACCTTCGGGACCACTACTCGAACCGCACCAGACGGAACGCGGGGTCCGCGGGGGTCGCCCCCGCGGCAGACAAAGAGAGTGGCCCCTGGCCCGCGCTTTCCGCGGACAGGGGCCGGTCACTCGCGGACCCTCGGGACCACTACACGAACCGCACCAGACGGAACGCGGGATCCGCGGGGGTCGCCCCCGCGGCAGACAAAGAGAGCGCCCCTGGCCCGCGCTTTCCGCCGACGGGGGCCGGTCACTCGCGGAGCTTCGGGACCACTACTCGAACCGCACCAGACGGAACGCGGGGCCCGCGGGGGTCGCCCCCGCGGCAGACAAAGAGAGCGACCCCTGGCCCGCGCTTTCCGCGGGCAGGGGCCACCGGTCACTCGTGGAGGTGGCGGGAATCGAACCCGCGTCCTCCGGCGGTTTGACAGGGCTTCTCCGGGCGCAGCTCGTGATGTCTCTACTCGGCCCCACCGGTCTTCAGAGCAAGCCGGTGTGACGGGCCCAGTCGCTGTGAGTTGTCCCTGGGCGATCCGCGACCGATCACCCAGGTGAGCTTCCTCGCTGACGCCAGGAACCGGGCCGGAAGCACTCCCGGGCTGACGGAGATCTACCTCACCTAAGCGGCGAGGGCGACCTCAGAGCGCGAACTGATGTTGGCGCTTGTAGTTTGCAACGGGTGGATTAACGAGATCATCGTTGCCTTCCTCGGCCCGCTTCCCCTGTCTCGACGTCCGAAGTCGAAACCTTTCACCCCCTGG
>DASYKU010000001.1 GCA_035995165.1 Mycobacteriales bacterium | reverse complement strand
ACGGGGGGCGCGGGCCTCTGCGACGTACGGGCCAGGGGGGCTACGACGCCCGGGTCCGGCGGCCCCGCAGGACCTCCAGGCGCTCGGCCAGGACCTCCTCGAGGTCGGCGACCGTCCGCCGCTCCATGAGCATGTCCCAGTGCGTCCGAGCCGGCTTGGTCTTCTTGGACTCCGGCTCGTCGCCGTCGATGAGCCGGGCGACAGAACCGTCGAACTTGCACTCCCAGACCAGCGGAATCTCGGCGTCGTCGGCGAAAGGAACGCCGAAGACGTGGCCCTTCGGGCACCGGTACTCACTGGGCTTGCGCGGGGCGAGCTCGGCGTTGCGATCGGTCTCGTAGCTCACGGCCCCGAGCCGGCTGCCGCGCAGTGTGCGCTCTGCCATGGGAATCCCTCCTCGGGGTAGTGTCGACTGTCCGTAACGGTCTTCGTTCCAAGAACCTCGTTCGGTTCCCTAACGATCGGCCGACCCGGAGGATTCCCCGTGCCCGCCGTCGTGTACGTTCCCGAGCTTTCCGGGCCGCACACCTGAGTAGACGGACGGGAAGCCGAACTGGTTGCGGTTCTCAGCGTTCTCTTAACCGATCGTGAGCTGACCCGGCGCCCGTACGCCCGGCCCGAGGTCGCCCGCACGGTGGTGGGCCCGGCAGAGCACCTGGTAGTGCACCTCGGCCTCGCCGCCGGTGTCGGCCACCAGCACGGTGTCGCCGGCCCGGACCACCCGGCCGCCGACGACCCGGGCGTTCAGCCGGCCGGGCCGGCCGCACCAGCACAGCACCTCGACCTGGAGCTGCTCGACCGAGTCCGCCAGCTCCAGCAGCCGCTGCGAGCCCGGGAACAGCCGGCCCCGGAAGTCGGTCGAGATGCCGAATGCGAACACCTCGACCCGGGCGTCGTCGACCAGGTCGGCCAGCTGCTCGACCTGCGCCGGGTCCAGGAACTGGGCCTCGTCCACGACCAGGTAGTCCACCCGGAGCCCGGCGGCCTGCCGGTCGCGGACCAGCTCGCGCAGGTCCATGCCGTCGGTGACCTCGACCGCCTCCCGGGACAGGCCCAGCCGGCTGGAGATCCGGGCCGGGCCGGAGCGGTCGTGCCGGACCAGCAGCAGGCCGAGGCGGCCCTGCCGGGACTGGTTGTGGTCGATCTGCAAGGCGAGCGTGGACTTGCCGCGGTCCATCGGCCCGTGAAAGAACGACAACGCGCTCACCGTGCTGCCCCTGGTTCGCTCCGGTCGGCCGCTGCAGGCGGCGTCTTCCCTCCGCGCCGCGCAGCGACCTCGTCGGCGCGTCGCGTCAGTCCAGACGCCGCCGCGGCCTCACTCCCGCTCACAGGAGGACCGCCAGTTCGCCGCGGGCCTCGGCGGCCGCCGCCCTGACGTCCACCCGGGTCAGCAACGCGAACCCGAGCACGAAGAACACCACCAGCGAGACGATCGCGATCCGGTACGAGCCGGTCAGCTGGACCGCCACGCCGAAGGCGAGGGTGCCGAGCCAGCTGGTGCCGCGGTCGCTGATCTCGTACAGGCCGTAGTACTCGGCCTCCTTGCCGACCGGGGTCAGCTGCCCGAACAGTGACCGGGTCAGCGCCTGGGTCCCGCCCAGCACCACCCCGATCGCGGCGCCGAGCACGGAGAACTGGACCGCGCTGCCCTTCTGCAGGCCGAACGCGAACAGCAGCACCACCACCCAGACCACGAGGCTGCCGAGCACGGTGCGCTTGGCGCCGTACCGGGCGGCGATCCGGCCGAACAGCAGCGCGCCGCCGAATGCGACGAACTGCACCAGCAGGATCGTGGAGATCAGCACGGTCTGGGACAGCTCCAGCTCGCGGTCGCCGTACTGGGCGGCGAGCCCGATGACCGACTGGATGCCGTCGTTGAACAGCAGGTACGCGAGGAGGAACCGCCAGGTCTGCGGGTAGCCGCGCAGCTCGCGCAGGGTGCGGCCGAGCTGGCGGAAGCTGCCCGCGGCGGTCGGGGCCTCCGCGCCGGCCGCGCTGGCCGACCGGCGGGACGACCAAGAAACCCCAGGAGCCGGGCGGTCCCGCAGCCGTCGCAGCGGGATCACCGTGAACGCCGCCCACCAGGCCGCGACCGAGACGAAGCAGATCCGGACCGCGTCCCCCTCGGACAGGCCGAGCCCGTCGGAATCCAGGAACAGCACCAGGTTCAGTGCGAGCAGCAGGCCGCCGCCGAGGTAGCCCCAGGCCCAGCCGCGGGAGGACACGGCGTCCCGGTCGTCGGGACCGGCGATCTCCGGCAGCCAGGAGTAGTAGACGACGACCGAGGCGCCGAAGCAGGTGTTGGCCAGCAGGAACAGCACGACGCCGAGCGCCCAGCGGCCGTCGGCGACGAAGAACAACGCCGCGGTCGCGAGCGAGCCGACGTAGGCCAGCACGCCGAGGATCTGCTTCTTGCGCCGGGTCCGGTCCGCGAGCGCGCCGACCGCCGGCAGCACGAACACCTGCACCAGCGCCGAGAGCGAGAGCAGGTACGGGAAGACCGAGTCGGGGGAGATCGGGATGCCCAGCAGGTGCAGGCTCCTGCCGGGGCCGCCGGCCGCGGTCTCGGCCACGTCGGACAGGTACGGGCCGAGGAAGACCGTGGTGACGCTGGTGGTGAAGACCGAGTTGGCCCAGTCGTACCAGTACCAGCCGCGCTGCTCGGGGGTGCTGCGGGTCACGGCGTCCACGCCTGGCGGGCCTCGAGGACGGCGCGCAGGCCGGGCGCGTCGTCGGTCATGATCCCGTCGACGCCCAGATCCAGCAGCCGGTCCATGACCGCGGTGTTGTTGATCGTCCAGGCGTGCACGGCCAGGCCGAGGCCGTGCGCGATGCTGAGGAAGCGCGGGTCGATCACGCGGATCGGGCCGAAGCCGGGCGGGACCTGGGCGCAGCCCGCCGTGGTCCGGCGCAGCCGGCCCAGCCGCAGGGCCAGGATCCCGCGCGGGCCGAGTGAGGTGCACAGCCCGTCGCCCAGGCCCGCCTGCACGGCCGGGATGAGCCGGTCGTGGAACGAGCCGATGCAGACCCGGTCGATCGCGCCGGCCCGGCGGACGGCGTCGACCAACGGCCCGACCGAGGACGGCGCCTTCACGTCGAGGTTGACCCGCAGCTGCGGGTACGAGCCGAGCAGCTCGTCCAGCCGCGGCACCGGCTCCCGGCCGCCGACCCGGGCCCGGGCGACCTCGGACCAGGGCAGGTCGGCGATCGCGCCGGAACGGTCGGTGGTGCGGTTCAGGCGGGCGTCGTGCATGAGGACGGCGACGCCGTCCCGGGTGGCGCGGACGTCGGTCTCCAGGTAGCCGAAGCCGAGCGCGACGACCCGGTCGACCGCGGCCAGCGTGTTCTCCAGCCCGTCCGGCGCGGCGCCGCGGTGCGCGAACGCGATCGGGCCGCCGGCGTCGAGGAACGGGAAGCGCGTCGGCACGGCGCCCAGCATGCCGGACACGCCTGCGCCGCCGACCCGGTGGGCCAGCCCGCCGGCCCGCACGGCGCCGAGGCGCGGTCCGCCCGGCCACCCGCGTCTCGGCCCGCCACCCGCGGGGCGGGCGGCGAACGGCGGGTCGCGGCGCCGATGGCGGGTCGGGGGGCGCTAGGGGAGGGAGGCGGTGGGGGAGAGGAGGCCGTGGGGGGTGGGGAGGGTCTCGGGTTGGATCAGGGCGCTGCCGGTGTTGAGGACGACGACCCGCTCGCCGGGGGTGACCCAGCCGTCCCGCTGCAGCGTGCGGACCGCGTGCAGGGCGACCGCCCCCTCGGGCGAGAGCAGCACGCCCTCCGTGGCCGCCGTCGACGCCCGGGTCGCCAGCGCGTCGGCGTCGTCGACCGCGACCGCCGTGCCGGCCGACTCCCGCAGGATCCGCAGCAGCTGCGGGCCGCCGAGCGGCGCCGCCACCGTGATCCCGTACGCGACCGTGACCGGGTCGGGCCAGGGCTGCGTCTCCTGCGCCCCCAGCTCGAAGGCCCGGACGACCGGCGCGCACCCGCTGGACTGGGCCGAGACGAACCGGGTCGGCGGCCCGGTCAGCCAGCCCAGCGCCCGCAGCTCCGCGAACGCCTTCGCGATCCCGATCAACCCGACCCCGCCGCCGGTCGGGTAGACGACCACGTCCGGCGCCCGCCAGCCCAGCTGCTCGGCGATCTCCAGGCCCATCGTCTTCTTGCCCTCGACCCGGTACGGCTCCTTGAGCGTGGACACGTCGAACCAGCCCTCGTGCGCGGCCACGGCCCGGCCGACCAGCGCGCCGGCGTCGCCGATCAGCCCGTCCACCACGTACGTCCCGGCGCCGGTGGCCAGCGCCTCGGACCGGGTCACCGCGGGCGCGCCGGCCGGCACCGCGACCGAGACCTCCAGCCCGGCCCGCCGCCCGTACGCCGACCAGGCCGCGCCCGCGTTGCCGTTGGTGGGCAGCGCGACGTGCCGGGCACCGAGCTCGCGGGCCCGGGACGCGCCGACCGCCGCTCCGCGGGCCTTGAAGCTGCCGGTCGGGTTGAGCCCCTCGTCCTTGATCAGCACGCCGTCGGCCAGCGGCAGCAGCGGCGTGTCGCCCTCGCCCAGGGTGATCCGGTGGGCCGGGTCGCGGACCGGCAGCAGCTCGGCCCAGCGCCACAGCCCCGGCGGGCGGGCCGCGATCTCGGCCGGGGTGACGGTGACGGCGGCCAGGTCGTAGCGGGCCAGCAGCGGATGGCCGCAGCGGCACAGGTTCTGCGGGCGATCGGCCTCGTACCGGGTCCCGCAGGCCGAGCACTCCAGGTGGGTCAGCGTGCTGTCCACTCAGACCGCCCGCAGGTGCTCGGCGACGAGTTCGGCGACCGTGCCCGGCGCCTCCCGCGGCACGAAGTGGCCCGCGCCGGGGACCACCACCCGCCGGTACGGCCCGGTGAAGTGCCCGGCCTTCCCCTCGCTGCCCTCCGGCGCGACGCAGGTGTCGGCGCCGCCGTGGATCATCAGCGTCGGCACCCCGATCGTGCGCACCGCCGCCATGCGCTGCTCCAACTCGTCGTACGCGGGATCGCGGGGTGATGCGCCCCAGCGGACCCGGTAACCGTGCAGCGTGATCGGGACGAAGTCGGGATGGTCGAAGGCGGCGGCCGTGGCGGTGAACTCGGCCTCGTCGTACCAGCAGTTCGGGCTCCAGGTGTCCCACTGCAGCCGGGCGAAGCCGATCGGGTCCTGGCGCACCGCCTCCGCGCCGGCGTCCAGCGTCTGGAACCACTGGTACCACCACAACCGGGCCTGCTCGAAGCTCGGCGTGGCCAGCGTGCCGCCCGGCTCGTAGCCCACCGACACCGCGACCAGCGCGGACAGCCGCTCCGGCGCGAGGGCGGCCAGGGCGTACGCGGCCCGGGCGCCCCAGTCGTGGCCGACCAGCGCGACCCGGTCCAGGCCGAGCGCGTCCAGCAGGTCCAGCGCGTCCTGCGCGAGCGCGACGATCTGCGCGGTCCGGGGGGTGTCGGCGGCCAGGAACCGGGTCGGCGCGAACCCGCGCAGCGCCGGCACGATCGTGCGGAACCCGGCGTCGTTCAGCTCGGCCGCGACGTCCTGCCACGTCCGCGGGCTGTCCGGCCACCCGTGCACCAGCAGCACCGGCGGCCCGTCCGGCGGTCCGCCGTCGTCGTACGCGATCTCGAGCAGGTCCGTTCGCACAGTGGGCACGAGGCCAATCCTGCCCTCCTCAAGGGCTGCGTACGCGCGCCCGGCGGGCCACTCCGGCGAGCACCGCGAGGGTGCCGGCCGGGGTCCGGCGCGAACAGCAGCCGGCTGGAATCCGGCACCACCGGGTGCGAGAACTAACTACGCTGCGTCTCGTGGCTGCCCGGCGGGAGGTCTGGCACGCGCGGCGGTGGAACCTGCCGTTCTGGCCGCTCGCCGTCGTCGTCGTGGTGGCGCTGGGGATGTGGGGCTTCGCGTCGCTGGGGCCGGACGATTCCGGCGGCCCGGCCCCGCAGCCGCTCGGTCCCCTCCAGGTGACGTACCGGACGCTGCGGCTGTTCGCCTTCGAGTTCGATCTGCCGCCCGGCGCTGGAGTGCCGCCGCAGCTGTGGATCGCCGCCTTCGCCGCCCCGCTGCTCACGCTGCGGGGCATTGCGAGGCTGTTCCGGGAACAGCTCAGCGGCGTGCTCACCCACTACCTGGTCCGGCCGCGGCTGGTCGTCTTCGGCGCGAACGAGGGCAGCACCGCGCTGGTGGCGGCGGAGCCGCGGCCCGGCCGGTGGCGGGACGCGATCGTCGTCGTCGACCCGGACCCGGCCGCGCTGGAAGCCGTCGGCGCGCCGCGGGTGTGGACGGTTCGCGGGCACGGCGCCAACGTGGAGTCCCTCCGGCGCGCCGGGGTGTTGAGGGCGGCGAGCCTCGTCGTCGTCACCGGCGACAACACCCGCAACTCCGCGATCACCGCCGCGGTGCTCGACCTCCACCCGCCGCCGCTGGCGGACTTGTATGTGGAGGTGGCGGAGCCCGGCCTGGCCCGGACGCTGGAGCAGGGCGGGCACCGGGTCGGGGTGGAGACAGTGCCGTTCAGCGCGCCGGTGCTGGCCGCCGCGGCCGTGCTCGACGAGCTGGAGGCCGGGCGCCGGGACGCGGGCCGGCCGCCGCTGCTCGCCGCCGAGGACGGCGGTGCCGGTGCGACGATCGTGCTGTTCGGCACCGGCTCGCTGGTGGACGCGGTCGTCCTGGAGCTGCACCGCCGCCGGCAGATCCAGCTCCTCGGCGACCCGGAGACCGCGCACGCCGCGCCCCGCGTCGTCCTGCTCGGCCCGGACGCCGTCGCCCGCCGGCACTCGCTCGGCGTGCTGGTCGGCACCGAGCTCCAGCTGCTGCCGCTGGACGCGTACGACGTCCGGCTGGACCAGGTCGTGGAGCTCGACATGGAGACCGCCCGGCACCTGTCCCGCAGCCGCCCGTTGCGGCAGGTCCTCGTCCTGGCGCCGACCGATCTCGACGGCGGCGGCATCGCGATCACCCTGGCCGGCCACCTCGGACCGGGGGCGCGGATCGTCCTGGTCACGGAGTCCGGCAGTACGCCGTTCGGCGACGAGATCGAGGAGCAGAGCCGGATCTCCGCGACCCGGGCCGAGGTGGTCCTGCGCCGCGTGCCGCAGCTCGCGTACCGGTTGCCGGTCCTGCAGGGCGAGCGACTGGCGGACCGGCTGGGCCGCGCGCTGCAGGCCTCGGACGACCCTGGTGCCGGCCCGGGTGCGTGGAACTCGCTCGCGCCCGCGGACCGTGAAAGGCATCGCCGGAGCGCCCGCGAGCGCGTCGCCGCGGCCGGGGCCGGCGCGGTGCCCCTGCGCCGGTCCGCCCTGGTCGCGGCGGGACCGGCGGAGATCCCGCTGCTGGAGGCGCTCGGCTTCGACCGGCCGACCGCGCTGGCCCGGGCCGGCCTCGGCGTCGACTTCCAGGCCGTCACCGCGCTCCTGCCGGCAGCCCGCCGGCTGCTCACGACCGGCCACGACGCTGCGTTCGGCGCGTGGTGCGAGGTCGCGAGGTTGCTGACGGCGGCGGACGACCTGGCCGAGGTGCAACCCGAGCGGTCGGCCGACCCGGCCGCCGGTGATGTCCGGAATCTCGTACTGCTGCGCCGGGCGGGCCTGCGGGATGCGGACGCCCGCATCCTGCTGCGCCTGCCGGAGAGCGACGCGGATCCGCCGGGCGGCGTCGCCACGGTGCTGTTCGCCGGCCCGTCCGACGGCCCGGATGTTCTGTCGCTGCTGGAGCCGGCGCTCGCAGGCCCGCCGCTGCGCGCCGTGGCCCCGCCGGGACGGCTCCGGGACGAACTGGCCCGCAGGGGCGTCCGACTCGGGGACGTCGACCTGACCACCCGACGGCAGGGTCTCGCGGCGTGGGCGGCGGTGACGGCTGCGGGCCGGACCGAGCGGGCGCGGGCGATCGTGTTGCCGGGCGCCGCCGCGGAAGACGTCCTGCTGGCCCGGGCGCTCGGCGCGATGGTCGGGCGGCTGGACGGACCAGGCGCACCCGACCTGAGCCACGTCCTGCTCAACGGGGCCACCGGCGTCGTGCCGCTGCCCCGGGACCGGATGACCGTCCGGGCCTTCCTTCGTCCCGGCGGGTGGCCGGCGGCGCTCCGGGACCGGCGGGAGCCGATCGCCGCCGAGCTGCACCGCCGGTACGTCGCCCGCCAGCGGGCCCGCAAACGGCAGGACGACATCGCGCTGCAGCCCTGGCCGGCGCTGTCGCCCTGGCTGCAGCGGTCCAACCTCGCGGTGGTCGATGACATCCCGGCCAAGCTCGCCGCGGTCGGCCTGCGGCTCGACGACGACCCGACCGCGGCGGCGGACTCGGCGGTGGCGGCGGTGCTGCGCGACCACACCGAGCTGCTCGCGGAACTGGAGCACGGCCGCTACACCGCGGAGCGCCTGCTGATGGGGTGGACCAACGGCGTCCGCGACCCGGCGCGCTTCCTCTCCCCGCACCTGCAACCGTGGACGGAGCTCGACGAGGAGGCGAAGGAGTACGACCGGGAGGTCGTCCGGGACCTGCCCGAGGTGCTGGCCCGGCACGGGCTCGCGATCCGGGCCGCGGCCGGACCGGCGTCAGCGGGCGCCGTCGGCGAGCGCGGCGATGGCGTCGGCCAGCAACTGCGGCTCCCGCAGCCCCTCGACGACGTCCAGTAGAGGGGAGGCGGCGAACGCCGCGTCCTCCGGGCGGGCTTCGGACGGTCGCCGCCGGGCCGCCGCGAGCGCGTCGGCGAGGCGCCCGGACCCGGCCACCACGACGACCCGCCGACCGGCATCGAGCGATCGGCGGACGTCCTCGGCCGTGATGGGGCCGCCGTTGACGACGACGGTCAGCGCCGGGGCCGGCCCCGCCAGGGCACCAGCCACCAGCGAGATCCAGGGCGGGTCCAGACCCCAGGCGCTGCCCGGGACCACCACGAGGTGGGTGTGCTGGGGACCGAGGTCGGCGGCGTCCGGCAGCGCAGGCTTCCGGCCCGGCCAGCGGACGGTGCCCTCGGCGACCACGCCGACCGCGGGGTAGTCGGCGCCGGCGGCCGCCCGGGCCACCCCGGCGAGCCGCAGGACGCCCGCGTCGGTGCCGCCGTCGAGCAGGCAGCCGCCGGCCCGGACGAGACCGGCCACGAGGCCGTCGCGGAACAGCGCCGCCCAGGCCGGTGGATCGGGGACCACCAGGCGGCCGGCACCGCCCACGAGCACGACAACCGGCCGGCGCCCGACCGGCAGGCCGGCCCGCGCCAGGGCCGCGGCCACGGCGTCCGGCTCCGGCGGCGGATCCGGCAACCGGATCAGCGGGACGAGCCGACCGTCGAGCCGGACGGTCCCGCCCGCGGCCGGCGGCGCCGGCGTCATGCGGTCCGACTGTCCACCGTGGAGTTGCCGGCGGCGGGGAGCGGTGAGGTCAGCACGGTGACCGACATTATCGCCGTCCAGGTCCACCGCTCCCGTTCCAGCGCGCGCTCGATGTCGTCGACCGCCCGTGCCAGTTCCGCCTCGTCGGCCGGCTGCCGCTCCCGCAGCGCCAGCAGATCGTCGCGGGCATCGGTGAAGCCGGCGGCCAGCACCTCGCTGCGCCGGAACTGCAGCCAGGCCTCGCTCGTAGCCAGCAATGCGGACACCAGGCCGACCACGGCCGCGTCGACCGCGACCACCAACGACGCTCCCGCGACCGCGATGGTGCCGGTGGTGAGCACGAGCCGTATCAGCCGCCAACGCCGGCCGGAGCGGCGGTGCCGCTCGGCCCGGTCGGCGAAGTAGGCGATCTGATCGTCGATGCGGTGCTGCCGGTAGAACTGCCAGCGCCCGGCGACGTCGGCCGCGCCGACCTCGTTGCTGAGCTGACCGTCATCGGGGTCGGGACGGCCGGTGACGCAGCGGCGCCAGGCAGCCTCCCGCAGGTTCTCCGACTCCCGCCGGGCCCGGACCCAGTCGGCGTCCGCAGCGACACCGCGCAGCAGCAGCCGCAAGCCGACGGCGAGGAGCAACAACAGCGCCGAGGCAGCCGAGTCGAAGCCGGACCGGCCGCCGGGGATCGGCACCAGCCGGCTGATCGGAGCCAGCAGCAGCACGATCAGGTACGCGGCCTGCAGTCGGTGCGCGGCGGCCTGCTGCCGCCGGGCCGCGGCCTCGATGCTGCGCAGGGCCGTGGGCGCGATGCCGGCGTCGGCCGCGGCCGCGCCGGCGGCCGTCGCACCGGCCGTCGTGCCGGCCGGCCGCGGATCCCGGTACCGCCGCACGTCGCCTCCCTCGTCGTCTCCCGGATGAGGAGTTCGACTGATCCTCTGATACGAGATGGTGATTTCGGTATCTGCGGCCCGCAGCGGCTCTCTGTTCAACTGGGCGTCGGACGACACCCACTGATCGGCCCGATGTTGCTGCGGGGGTTCGACCGGCTATGCCTGTTTTCATCAGTTACTCGCGAATCGACGAAACGGTCGTCAAGACGCTGGCCCAAGGTCTCGAGGCCGCCAAGCGGGATGTGTGGTCCGACCACAATCTCGCCGGCGGGGACGTCTGGTGGGACGCCATCCTGGCCAACATCAGGTCGTCGGAGGTCTTTCTCTTCGCCCTGTCCGACGCCTCCCTGAACTCCAAGCCCTGCCGGCTCGAGCTCGACTACGCGCTGGCGCTCGAACGTCCCGTCCTGCCCGTGCAGGTGGGTGCGGTCACCAGCCTGCGCGCCAACCCGCTCGCCGAGCTGCAGATCATCGGCTACCGCGCGGACGACGCCCATTCCGGGTTCGCCGTGCTGTCCGCCGTCGAGGAGGCGACGCAGCGGGTCCGGCCGCTGCCGGAGCCGCTCCCACCGCCACCGCCCATCCCGTTCAAATACCTGCTGGCCCTGGGCCAGCAGATCGACAGCACGGAGCTCTCGGTCGAGGAGCAGAAGGCCGTGGTCGATCAGCTCCGCCGCGCCCTGGACGAGGAGACGGACGAGAGCGTCCGCCGCGACATCCTCGGCATGCTCCGCAACCTCGACAGCAAGCCGTTCACGACCAAGCGGACGCAGAAGGGGATCGCCGCCCTCCTGCTCGTGCACGGTCCGGACGGAGAGGCAGGCACAGCGGACACCTCGACCCCGGCCGAGGTCGCGGCCGGGCCGGCGGTCCCGGCGGCGGGCGGGTCGACGAGCCGGCCCGCGGACCCGTCGGCGACCGCGCCGACGGCGGGTGGGACCGGGGTCACCGGGCCGGTGACCCCGGAGCCGGACCCGCGCGACTGGTTCGCCGAGCGGCTGGAGCTGCTGCAGCAGCAGCGGCAGGCGGCGGCGCAGCGCCTCGACCCCGACCCGGCGCCGTGGCGGCCGGCCACCGACGCGGCCGCCCAGTGGCGCGGGTCGTTCGGCGGGACGGAGTCGGCCGACGCCGGACGACCGCAGGAGCGGCCCTCATACTTCGCGGCCCCGCCGCAGTCGCCGCCGTCCGGGAACGCCGTCGCCGGCCCGGGCGCGCTCCAGCCGCAGGGCCAGGGATGGGCTCCCGGGCCGGTGCCCCCGCCTCCATCCCAGCAGCCGGCGCCGTCACCACCGAATTACTGGGCCATGAGTGTGATCGCGTTCGTGCTCTCGCTGCTGTTCGGCGGAGTCGCCATGTATTTCTCCTATCAGGTCGGCCAGCGTTACCGGACGGCTGATCTCGAAGGCGCCCGCCGGGCATCCGCCAAGGCGAAATCCTGGGGAATCGTCGGCATTGTCGTCGGCAGCCTCTTCTGGATCGTCGTCGGCCTGTAGGCCACCGGCTGAAAGGGAGAACCGTGTCCGCACGAACCTATGGGATCGGCCTGACGCTGGCGGCGCTGGTGGTGTCGTTCGCCGTCGTACTCGGCCTCGGGTCGCAGGTCGCTGTCCGGGTCGATCCGGACCCGAGGTCGACGACGTCGGCTCCGGCCGGCTCGACGACTGCGACCGCGCCGGCGGGCCGCCCGAGCACGCTGATCGTCCGGCTCGGCGGGCTCACCGCGGACCGCCAGGAGCTGACCCCGGGCGTGACGGTGTGGCGGGAGGGCTCGCTGCCCGGCGGTCAGGGGGGTGCCGGGAAGCTGTGCGTCCAGCCGCCGAAGGACTGGCGGGTCGACGGGCCGGGGTGGGCGAGGGTCGGTTCCGGCGACGCCGCGGCGTACTGCCTGTCGCTCGACGGCGTCCACGCCGGGACCGTCGAAATCCCCATGACGAGGCACTCGTGAGCGCGCGTGCGGCGGGCAGGCCACTGTCCGGCGTCGCCGCGGCCGCATTTGCCGGCGGGTTCCTGGCTGCCCTCGTCCTGGAGACGAAGGACAGCGTCCGGTGGCCGGTGCTCGGCGTGCTGATCCTCGGCGCGGTCGTGTTCTGCGTCCTCGCTGTCGCCACCTTCGCACCCGGAGCTCCCGCCGGCCGGCGGCCGGAACAGCAGTTCGCCGGCCCGCCCACCGCGGCCGACCGCCGGCCGGCGGTCGCGACAGCCGGCCGGCCGGCGCCCGCGGCTTCCGGGACGTCGAGCCGCGACGGCTGGGCGTCCGCCGCTGCGGTGCCGCGCTGGCGCCCGCCCACCACGGCGAGTTCGATCGAGCCCGAGGCCGGGCCGCCCGCGGCCGGCCCGGACCGCCAGCCGGTGAACGTGGCCGTGCCGGTCCCGGGCGGCGCCTGGCGGCATGAGTCCACCAGCAGGCCGTCCGGCCGGAAGTCCGCCGACCCGGCCGGGGGCGAGCCGGACCGGCTCGACCCCGCGGCCACGACCCGGATCGTGCAGTGCCCGCGCTGCGGCGACTTCGCCGTGGACCTACGGCACCAGGCTCCGGGGTTCGCGTTCGGGTGCCGTCGTTGCGAGCACGAGTGGCGCTGGGCTCCGGGGACCCCGTGGCCCGTCACCGTCGTCCGTCCCCGCCTCGGGCGCCGGTAGCCGCCCGTCTTGCCGATCCGCCCAGCAGGGAGATCCCATGTACCAGCAGACGTTCTCGCGTGCGACCCCAGGCTGCATCATGTTTCTCGTCGACCGCTCGGACTCGATGCAGCAGCAGTGGGCCGGCAGCGGCCTCAGCCTGGCCGAGGGCGCCGCCCGCGCCATCAACAAGATCCTGCTGGAGCTCTGTGTCAAGTCCACGAAGGAGCAGGGCGGGGCGCTGCGGTGCTACTTCTACACCAGCCTCATCGGGTACGGGTTCTGCCCGGGCACCGGTGGCGAGGGCGTCGAGGTGGCGCTGCCCGGACCGCTCGCCGCGCGGGGCATCGTCCCGCTGCCCGAGCTGGCCGACCATCCGATCGCGATCCGCGAGGAGCCGGCGGTCGACGCGGTCCTCAGCAGGACCCGGGTGCCGGCCTGGATCGACCCGTACGCGGGATTCCGCACCCCGATGTGCCAGGCGATCGCCACCGCGGGCGCGTACCTCCACGACTGGGCCGGAGCGTTCCAGCACTCCTTCCCGCCCATCGTCATCAACATCACCGACGGCATGGTCACCGACAGCCCGTACGAGGGCGCCGACGTCGCCACCTGGGCCCAGCGGCTGAGCTCCATCGCGACCGCTGACGGTCCGGTGCTGCTGTTCAACATCTTCCTGTCCCCGGATCCCCAGCCCGGGGTGTGGTTCCCGCCGAGCGGGACGTCGCTGCCCGAGCCCGGCCCGGGGCTGCTGTCGATCAGCAGCCCGCTGCCGCAGCCCATGATCGACAACGCCCGCTCCGCGCAGATCCAGGTGCCGGCCGGCGCCCGCGGGTTCGTCTTCAACGCCGACCTCGCGATGCTGGTGAAGTTCCTGGAGATAGGCACCCGCTTCGACGTCCGGGATCGCTGAGCCGCCATGTCGCACCTGCGCGCGGTGGCGTTCCACGAGCCGAAGCTGGGCTCGACCGAGCTGGAGTGGGAGGACGGCGCCGGCCACGACCCCGGGGACCCGGCGACCGGCCGCAGCGCGCGGTGCATCGTCGTCGACGGTGCCACCGAGGCGTACGACTCGATCCGGTGGGTGGGCCAGTTGGTCGACTCCTTCCTCGGGGTCGAGCCGGACGGCGGTGCGCCGGCGCTGACCGGCGTGGCCATGGACGAGTGGTTCGGGCTCATGCAGGACCGGTGGGTGCGGACCGCGCCGACCCGCTTCGCCACCATCTTCGAGGAGCGGAAGTTCCGCGAGGACGGGTCGTTCGCGACGCTCCTCGGCTGCGAGATCCGGGACCTGGACGGGCCCCGGCCGGCGTGGGCGGCGGTCGCGCTCGGTGACACCGTGCTGTTCCACGTACGGGACGGCGGGCTGGTCGCGCAGTTCCCGCCGATCGGCGCCGACGACTTCGGGCTCAACCCCGACGGGGTGTTCACCCAGCCGTCGGCGCGGGGCCGGATGCGGTCGGCGCTCCTGCTGGCCGAGGGCCGGATGGCCGTGGGGGACCGGCTCTACCTGGCCACGGACGCGATGGCCGACTGGATGGTGCGGACCGACGGCGAGCTGCTGTGGCGGACGCTCGACCGGCTCGACCACCCGCTCCTGTTCCGCCGGCTGGTGGCCGACCGGCGGCGTACCGGCGAGCTGAAGAACGACGACGTGACGCTCCTGCGCGTGCAGTGCACAGCCGCCGAGCCCGATCTGCTGGTGGTGTGTGAGTGATGGCCTATCCGAACGCCGAGGACTACATCAGGGCGGTGCAGCAGCCGGCCCGGTCCTTCCGGACACCCGAGCTGGAGACGGCGGTGTTCGAGCTGCACCCCGTCTTCGGCATCCCGATGCCCGCGTCGGGGAACGCCGCGGTGGTCTTCAAGGCCGCTATCGCCGGTACGGACACCGCGCTGCGCTTCTTCATCCGGGAGGACGCGTCCGACCGGGACCGGTACCGGGCGCTCGGCCGGCACTTCGCGACCCACGGCCTCGACGACTGCGTGGCCCGGGCGGCGTGGGTCGACGACGCGATCTCGGTCAACGGCGCGACCTGGCCCGTGATCCAGATGAGCTGGGTCGACGGCCGGACCCTGGACGCCTACGTCGGGCACCTCGCGACGCAGGCCGACGTCGGCGCGCTGGCGACGCTGGCGACGAGCTGGCGCGGGTTCGTGGGGCGCCTGCAGGCGGCGGACTTCGCGCACGGCGACCTCCAGCACGGCAACGTCCTCGTCGACACGTCCAGCGCGCTGCGGCTGGTCGACTTCGACGGATCCTGGATATCCGCCTTCTCCGGGGGGCCACCGCCGCACGAGACCGGCCATCCCAACTACCAGCGCACCGGTCGGGCCTGGGGCCGCTGGATGGACACCTTCCCGGCCCTGGTGATCTACACCGCGCTGCTCGCCCTCTCCCGCCGTCCGGCCGCGTGGGGCCGGCTGCAGAACGGCGAGAACATCCTCTTCTCGGCCGAGGACTTCGCGCCCCCGTTCCGTACCAGGGTGTGGCAGGAGGTCGACGGCATCGCCGATCCCGAGGTCAGGCACGCCGGCGAGATGCTGCGGCGGGCCTGCGCCGCGGACTGGAAGGCCGAGGACACCCTGGAGGCGCTGCTGACCTCGAGGCCGCGCATCGAGGTGACGCCGGCCGGGCCGGGGCCGGCCCCGCTGTACGTCGGTGTCCAACTGCCGACCCAGCGACCGCTCTGGTGGGAGCGCACCGTCCCGCCGATGCCCACCCCGCCGCCGGAGCCGGCGGCGCAGACGGGTGTGCCCGCCGCGGCGTCGGCCGGTTCATCGGGGATGGCGTGGGTCGTGCCCCCGGGCGGCGGCCCGGCGACGCTGGGCGGGGTGCCGGGCCGGGCGATGCCGCCACCGCCGCCGAAGACCGGCCCGGGCGCGACTCAGGACGGCGCGTCCGGCCCGTCGTTCGCCGGTTCCCACGGCGCAGCCTGGTTCGGCGGCGCCGCACCCGCCGGCTCGGGGCGGTCCGGCAGATCACGGCCGCCGGTCGGCACCAGGTCGGCGGGCGGCACCGGGCCGTCCGGCAGGCCTGGAGGTCCGGCCGGTCGCGGGCCCGGAGGCGTGACCGGAAGCCGGCCGTCCGACGGGAAGATCATCGGCCTGTCGCTCCTCGTCGCGCTCGCGGCGGCGCTGCTGTCCGCGCTGGTCGTCGGGAGGGCCAGCGGTGAGAGCGGCGTCGCGGCCGGCGTCGCGGCCGTGTTCAGCGGCCTGGCCGGCTTCGGGGTCACCGCCGTACTCCAGCTGTCGAAGCGATCGTGACCGCCTCGCGCGCGTTCCCGCCGCCGCTGCTCGCCGTGATCGCGATAGCCGTGGCACCTCTCCGTCGGCATCCCGGCCGCCCTGGCGGCAGGTACAGCGGGCCGCCGGACGCAGCGTCCACCGAGACGCCGTCCGCACCGATTGGCCGGAGCCGACCGCGAGCCCGTCGTCCGAGCCGCCGCCGAAGACCGGACGCCCCGGTCGTACGAGCGGAAGCGCTTGATCATGACCTCACCGGCGCGGTCAGGTGGTGGGGTCGGCATCAGGTGGGGCGGTGGGACCAGAGGTAGGCGCGGGGGACGCCCTCGCCGGGTTCGGGCTCGCGGACGAGGCGGGCGTGGACGGGGAGGCCGGCGGCGGCCAGCCGGGCGGCGACCTCGCCGGGGTCGCGGCGGTAGTGGTCGAGGTCGACCTCGTGGCCGTGCCAGTCGGCCTGGTGCAGCCGCTCGCCGCCACCGGTCTGGAACGCCAGCAGCGCCTGCCCGCCCGGCGCGAGCACCCGGGCGAACTCGCCCAGCGCGACCGGCAGCACGTCCGGCGGCAGGTGGATGGTCGAGTAGAACGCGACGATCCCGCCGAGCGCGCCGTCGCTCAGGTCGAGGCGGGTCATGTCGCCCACGGCGAAGGAGAGCGCCGGGTACGTGCGCCGGGCGGTCGCGATCATCGCGGGGGAGACGTCGATCCCGGTCACGTCCGGCCCGAGCCCGCTCAGGTACGCGGTGACGTGCCCGGGCCCGCAGCCGAGGTCCGCGACCGGCCCGGACACCGACTCCGCGAACGCCGCCAGCAGCGCCCGGTCCAGCGGCTTGCCCGCCAGCTCGGCCCCGAACAACTCCGCGTACGTCCCGGCGACGGCGTCGTACGACTCCCGGGTGCGGTCCATCGGCCGACCGTAGTCAGGTGCCGGGCACCTGACCGCAGTCAGGTGCCGGGCACGGCCCGGCGGCCGCCCAGCGCGTAGATCCCGGCCACGACCGTGCCGGCGCACAAGGCCGCCGCGGACAGCCCGAGCGACCAGTGCACGCCGACGAGCGCACCGAACAGGCCCACGGTGAAGCCGCTGCCGGCCCGCAGGCCGTTCGCGGACACGCCGTAGAGGCCGATGACGCGGCCGCGGTCGGCGGCCGGCGCGCGCAGCTGGACCACGGTCTGGCCGATCGACATCGAGGCCAGGTTGCCGGCGCCGCCGGCCAGCAGCAGCAGGATGGCGAGCGGGTAGCTGCCGGTGACGGCGAACCCGAGGCTGCACAGGCCGTACACGACGGTGGAGATGACGGCGGCGCGCACGGTGGGGGAGATCCGGCCGGTCGCCTCCAGCAGGATGCCGCCGATCACGCCGCCGGCACCGTTGGCGAACAGCAGCACCCCGTACGCGGTGCCGGCGCTGCCCGCGCCGAGATCCTGCGCGAAGATCGGCATCGCGGACTGCATCGAGGCGCCGACGAAGAACGAGCCCAGCCCGGCCAGCGCGATCATGCTGACCACGGTGTGGTCGGAGCGGACCTCGCGCAGCACCCGGACCGAGTCCATGACGCCGACCCGGGCCCGCTGCACCACCCCGCCGTCGCGTACGTGCCCGGTGAACTTCGTCCGGAACAGGAACAGCGTGAGCGGCAGGTAGATCGCGATGTTCGTGAAGATCCCCGCGGTCGCGCCGAGCCCGAGCAGCAGCGCCGAGCCGACCACCGGCCCGAACAGGATGCCGAGGCTGCGGAACGTCGCGTTCAGGCGGACCGCGCTGGGCAGCTCCTCCCGGCCGACGAAGTCGTGCAGCATGAGCTGCTCGCCCGGACCCCAGAGCGCCCCGGCGCAGCCGTGCAGCACCAGCAGCACGCAGGCCTCCCAGACCTGCAGCGAGTCGGTCAGGAACAGCACGCCCCACAGCGCCGAGACGACCATGAACAGCGCCTGCGCGGCCTGGATGAGCCGGCGGCAGTCGTGCCGGTCGGCCAGCGCGCCGAAGTAGACCGAGAACAGCAGGAACGGCACCCAGTGGCTGATCACCTCGAAGCCGGCCAGCGCGGGCGAGTGGAACTTCTCCCAGAGCACCCAGTAGGTGATGACGTGCTCGACGTTGTCGGCCATCATCGCCAGCCCGGCGCCGAACAGGTACGGCCGGCAGTCCCGGTTCCGCAACGCCGCGAACTTCGCCGGGGTCACCGTCGGGGCCGGCCCGGCCGCCGGCGCCGTCCCGGCCGGCGGCGCGGGCAGCGCCGGCGGTGCTTCCGGCGGCGCCTCGGGCACGTGACCAGGGATCCCGCAGGCGGCACACACGACGCCCAGTCTCTCCCACCTGCTGGACGTGGCACGATCGGTCGGGTGACGACAAGGCCGGAGCAGCACCTGCGCGACCTCGCGCGGCTGCGCCGCGTCCGGGACCGGATGGACCGCGACTACGCGCAGCCGCTGGACGTCGAGGCGCTCGCCCGCGGCGTGAACATGTCCGCCGGGCACCTCAGCCGCCAGTTCCGGCAGGCCTACGGCGAGTCGCCGTACTCGTACCTGATGACCCGGCGGATCGAGCGGGCGATGGCGTTGCTGCGCCGCGGCGACCTCAGCGTCACCGACGTCTGCTTCGCCGTCGGCTGCTCGTCGCTGGGCACGTTCAGCACCCGCTTCACCGAGCTGGTCGGGATGCCGCCCAGCGCCTACAAGCGGGCGGCGGAGCGGGGCCCGGCCGGGCTGCCGTCCTGCACGGCCAAGCAGGTGACCAGGCCGGTCAGGAATCGAGAAGCACCGGCACCGAGCCACACCTAGCGTGACCGCCATGGACATCACCATCCACACCACCGCCCTCCCGCACACCGACCCGGACGCTTCGCTGGCCTTCTACCGCGACACCCTCGGCTTCGAGGTCCGCACCGACTACGGGCAGGGCGCGATGCGCTGGATCACCGTCGGCCCGGCCGGCCAGCCGGAGACGTCCATCCTGCTGGCCCCGCCGGCCGCCGACCCCGGGATCACCGAGGACGAGCGCCGCACCATCGCCGAGATGATGGCCAAGGGCACCTACGGCTGGATCCTGCTGGCCACCAAGGACCTCGACGGCACCTTCGAGAAGCTGCAGGCCGGCGACGCCGAGGTCGTGCAGGAGCCGACAGAGCAGCCGTACGGCGTGCGCGACTGCGCCTTCCGCGACCCGGCCGGCAACATGATCCGGATCCAGGAACTGCGCTGAGCGCTGCCGCGTTCGCACCCATGACCTGTCCGGACGGACCGATGGAGAGCCGATGAGCCCGGCCGCGAGCGCGGACAGCCACGACCTGATCCGCGTGCACGGCGCCCGGGTGAACAACCTCAAGGACGTCAGCGTCGAGATCCCGAAGCGCCGGCTGACGGTGTTCACCGGCGTGTCCGGCTCGGGCAAGAGCTCGCTGGTGTTCGGCACGATCGCGGCCGAGTCGCAGCGGCTGATCAACGAGACGTACAGCGCGTTCGTGCAGGGGTTCATGCCGACGCTGGCCCGGCCCGACGTCGACGTCCTCGACGGGCTGACCACCGCGATCCTCGTCGACCAGGAGCGGATGGGCGCCGACCCCCGCTCCACGGTCGGCACCGCCACCGACGCCAACGCGATGCTGCGGATCCTGTTCAGCCGGCTCGGGAAGCCGCACATCGGCTCGCCGCAGGCGTTCTCGTTCAACGTCGCCTCGATCAGCGGCGCCGGCGCGGTCACCCTCTCCAAGGGCGGCCGCGAGACCAAGGAACGACGCAGCTTCAGCATCCTCGGCGGCATGTGCCCGCGCTGCGAGGGCCGCGGCGCGGTCAACGACATCGACCTCACCCAGCTCTACGACGACAGCAAGTCGCTCAAGGAGGGCCCGTTCTCGATCCCGGGCTACAGCATGGACGGCTGGTACGGCCGGATCTTCATCGGAAGCGGCTACTTCGACCCGGACAAGCCGATCCGCAGGTACACCAAGAAGGAGCTCGACAACCTCCTCTACAAGGAGCCGACCAAGATCAAGGTCGAGGGCATCAACCTCACGTACGAGGGGCTGATCCCGAAGATCCAGAAGTCGATGCTGTCCAAGGACGTCGACTCGCTGCAGCCGCACGTCCGGGCGTTCGTCGAGCGGGCGGTCACCTTCAGCGTCTGCCCCTCGTGCGAGGGGACCCGCCTGACGTCGGAGGCGCGGTCGGCGAAGATCGAGGGGATCAGCATCGCCGAGGCCTGCGCGATGCAGATCAGCGACCTGGCGACCTGGGTCCGCGGACTCGCCGAGCCGTCGGTAGCGCCGCTGCTGGAGGCGCTGGGGGAGACCCTCGACTCGTTCGTCGAGATCGGGCTGGGCTACCTGTCGCTCGAACGACCGTCGGGCACGCTGTCCGGCGGGGAGGCGCAGCGCACCAAGATGATCCGGCACCTCGGCTCGGCGCTCACCGACGTCACGTACGTGTTCGACGAGCCCACGATCGGGCTGCATCCGCACGACATCGAGCGGATGAACAACCTCCTGCTGCAGCTGCGCGACAAGGGCAACACGGTGCTCGTCGTGGAGCACAAGCCGGAGGCGATCGCGATCGCCGACCACGTCGTCGACCTCGGTCCCGGCGCGGGCGGGGCCGGCGGCGAGGTCGTGTTCGAGGGGACCGTCTCGGGGTTGCGCGGCAGCGACACGGTCACCGGGCGGCACCTGGACGACCGGGCCGCGCTCAAGCCGTCCGTACGGGAGCCGTCCGGTGTGCTGTCCGTGCGCGGCGCCAGCACGCACAACCTGCGGGACGTCGACGTCGACATCCCGCTCGGCGTGCTCACGGTCGTCACCGGGGTGGCCGGCTCGGGCAAGAGCTCGCTGATCCACGGTTCGGTGGCCGGGCGGGACGGGGTCGTGTCCGTCGACCAGGGCGCGATCCGCGGCTCGCGGCGCAGCAACCCGGCGACGTACACGGGGTTGCTCGATCCGATCCGCAAGGCGTTCGCCAAGGAGAACGGCGTGAAGCCGGCGCTGTTCAGCGCGAACTCCGAGGGCGCCTGCCCGAACTGCAACGGCAACGGCGTGATCTACAGCGACCTGGCGATGATGGCCGGGGTCGCGACCACGTGCGAGGTCTGCGAGGGGAAGCGGTTCGAGGAGTCGGTCCTGGAGTACAAGCTCGGCGGCAAGGACATCAGTGAGGTGTTCGCGATGCCGGTGACCGACGCGCTGTCGTTCTTCTCCTTCCTTCCGGCGGCGGAGAAGATCCTGGCTCGGCTGGCCGACGTCGGGCTCGGTTACCTCACGCTCGGCCAGCCGCTCACCACGCTGTCCGGCGGCGAGCGGCAACGGATCAAGCTCGCCACCCGGATGGGGGAGAAGGGCGACGTGTACGTCCTGGACGAGCCCACCACCGGCCTGCACCTCGCCGACGTCGAGAACCTGCTCGGCCTGCTCGACCGGCTCGTCGACGCCGGCAAGTCGGTGATCGTCATCGAGCACCACCAGGCGGTGATGGCGCACGCCGACCGGATCATCGACCTCGGTCCCGGCCCCGGTCACGACGGCGGGCGCATCGTCTTCGAGGGCACCCCGGCCGAACTCGTCGCCGCGCGCTCCACCCTCACCGGCGAACACCTCGCCGCGTACGTCGGCGCCTGATCCCTCGCACGTCCGGGCAGCGACCCACTGGCGGACAGGGACCCCAGGACCCGCGGCCGGCGCGGCACTGCGGTCGGACCGGCCCGCTTCGCCCGAGGACGTCGACCCGGGCGAATGACAGCGTGGCGGCTGATCGGGATCGGTCAGGGTCGAGCCGGGGGTGGCTGTCCCCGGCGGTGGCGACGTTCCGCCTCGGCCTTGACGGCGGTGAACGTCGCGCGGACGGTGTGTTCCCAGGGCCCCGCGACCAGGTCTCCCCACCGTCTGCCCAGCGCCCACAGGTCGGTCCCGAGCTCGCCGGTGTAGTCCAGCCGGGTCGAGCCCGCCGCGCCGGTCAGCAGGAACTGCTCGACCACGTGGGGGACCGGTCCCCGGGTGAGCCGGAAGTCGATACGGCCGGGCCGGCTGAACCGGACCGTCTCCACGGTGGTGGCGACCAGGCCGGTGCGCAGCGGGGTGCGGTGCGCGGCGAGCACCATGTCCGTGCCGCGTTCGAGGATCTCGATCTTCTCCGCCACGGCGCGGGTCCGGCGGCCCAGGTACGGCTCGGACAGGACGTCGAACACCGTCCCGACCGGGGCCTCGATGTCGATGCCGAAGGGTCCCAGCGGCCGGACGCGGCGGCCGAGGCCCAGGTCGACGGGCACGGCGCCGCTGACCAGGCCGAGATAGCCCGCCGCGACCGCGCCCGTCGCCGTCGCCGTGGCCGTGGCCGCCAGCAGGGAACGTCGCATCGGCCCAGCATGCCGCGCCGACCGTCCGGGCCGCACGGCGGGCCGGACGGGGTGAGCCGTGGCGGCGGGCGGCGCGGCGGCCCGGCACAATCAACCGGCGGTCGTCGTCCCCGGTCCGTCGTGGTGCCGAGGACGGCCTCGGGGCCGCCCGGGGAGGAACACGTGACGGAGAGCCTGCCGATCGGCGAGTACGCGCTGCTCTCGGACTGCCGTTCGGCCGCCCTGGTCAGCCGGGACGGTTCCGTGGACTGGCTGTGCTTTCCCCGCTTCGACGGGCCGTCGGTGTTCTGCCACCTGCTCGACCCGGCCGGCGGGCGCTTCGCGATCCGGCCGGCGGGGGAGTTCCGGGCCGAGCGCCGGTACGCCGACCAGACGATGGTGCTGGAGACCACCTTCACCACCGCCGGCGGCACGGCTGTGCTCACCGACGCCCTCGCGGTCGGCCGCAACGAGCGCGGGCACGACCTCGGCACCCGGTCGCCGAGCGTGCTGCTGCGCCGGCTCGCCTGCACCCGGGGCACGATCGAGGTGGAGATCACCTACGCGCCCCGGCCGGAGTACGGGCTCGTCCACCCCATCCTGGTTCCGGTCCCCGGCGGGCTGGCCGCCCGGGGCGGCGCCGACCGGTTGCTGCTGTCCACCCCGGTCGGTTTCGACGTCGAGGGGGACACGGCGACCGCCCGGATCCGGCTGAGCGCCGGGCAGGAGGCCGTGTTCGCACTCGGCCACGGCCGGATCGCGGGCCCGCCGCTGGCCCCGCTTCCGGCCGGGGACATCACCAGCCGGATCGAGGACACCGTCGAGGGCTGGCGGTCCTGGTCGGCGATGCACCAGCACTACGAGGGCCCATGGCGGGAACTGGTCCACCACTCGGGGCGCGTGCTGCAGGCGCTGACGTTCGCGCCGACCGGGGCGATCGTGGCCGCCGCGACGACGTCGCTGCCGGAGACGGTCGGCGGCGGGCGCAACTGGGACTACCGCTACACCTGGGTCCGCGACGCCAGCCTGACCATGCAGGCCCTGTGGGTCGCGGCCTGTCCGGACGAGGCGAACAAGTTCTTCACCTTCCTCGCCGACGCCGCCGCCTCCCAGCTGGAGCGCGACGTGGACCTGCAGATCATGTTCGGCGTCGGGGGCGAGCGGGACCTGACCGAGCGGGAGCTGCCGCACCTGGCCGGCTGGCGCGACAGCCGCCCGGTCCGGGTCGGCAACGGCGCGTGGCTGCAGCGGCAGCTCGACGTCTACGGCGAGTTGCTCGGCGCCGCGCAGCGGCTGGTCGACCAGCTCGGCGAGCTCGACCCGGTGACCCGGCGATTCCTGACCGCGGCCGCGGACACCGCCGCCCGCCGCTGGCGGGACCAGGACCAGGGGATCTGGGAGATCCGCGGCGAGCCGCGGGACTTCCTCTACTCCAAGCTCATGTGCTGGGTGGCCGTGGACTGCGCGATCTCGGTGGCCGGCCACCTCGACGCCGGCGACCGCGTACCGGACTGGAGCGCCGCCCGGGACGAGATCCGGGCCGCGATCCTCGAGCAGGGCTGGAACGAGGGGGCCGGCGCTTTCACCCAGGCGTTCGGCAGCGAGGACCTCGACGCCTCGAACCTGATGCTGGCCATCACCGGGTTCCTGCCCGGCGACGACCCCCGGATGAAGGCCACCATCGACGCCACCGCCGAGCGGCTGACCGACGACCGCGGTCTGGTCTACCGGTACGTGGGCGGCGACGGCCTGGCCGGCGAGGAGGGCACGTTCCTGCTGTGCACGTTCTGGCTGGCCCAGGCCCAGGCATTGGCGGGTGACGTCGAGGCGGCGGCGGTCACCTTCGAGCGGGCCGTGGCCGTCATCAACGACGTCGGCCTGCTGGCGGAGGAGGTCGACCCTCACAGCGGCGAGATGATCGGCAACTTCCCGCAGGCGTTCAGCCACGTCGGCCTGATCAACGCCGCCTGGGCCATCGCCCAAGCCGGGCACCGCGCCTGAAGCACCGAAGTGGCGCAGCCGCAGCCCGGACCCCCGCGCGTCGAGCGCTGCCGGAGGCGCTCACGGCGGACTCGGCCGAGTGTCCTCTGGCTGGACGACCCGGAGAGGTTCCTCCGCCTGAACGGACACAGCCCAGCCGACCTGACCGACCTGGTGGACTCCGGTTCGGCCGTCGTGATCGCGACGTCGCGGGCCCAGGAGCGCAGTCGGCTACGCCGGGCCACCGCATTCCCAGTACCGCGCCGCGCTCGCGGGCACCTTCCGTCCGCCCCCGTACTGACAGCCCGCTTCGGGCCAGCTCGTCCTGCGACTGGCCGGCCGGGCGACGAGTGGACCGCCGGCCGGCGACGAGCCGGTCGTCGCGCTGCAGCGGAGGCGACGCCGATAGCGAGACCGCGATCCGGCGGCCGACTTGCCTGCCGCGGGACTCGCCGCTCAACCCCGGCGCCCGGGTCGATGTCCGGGGTGCGGTGCGGCCGAGCCCCTGCGCGGGGCCCGGCCGCGGCCGGTCAGGACACCGAGCTGATCCCCTTCGGGTATCCACTGCGGCGGCGAGATTCTCGACCAGCGAGTCGTCGCCCTCCACCAGCAGCAGGGAGCACCGCAGGCCGCGGAGGCCGCCTGCAGGTTCAGGGGGATCTCCACGCCCCA